>JAYVME010000541.1:0-6917 GCA_043759115.1 Betaproteobacteria bacterium
TGCTCCGTCAACGAATGCAGGCGGGTCGCCTGCGCTATGCTTTTGCCCGAACCGGCGTAAAATACGCGGATGGCCATAGTGCCCCGCAACCGGTAAACCACCATGCCCCAAATCGCTTCGTACGATGATGTAAAAGCCAATCGCATAACACGCGAATTGCCGGTCGGGCTCGGCTGGCGCACCGATTTCCTGATGCCGCCGCCGGACGCGGACGCGACGGAGGAGCCGATGGCTTTTCTGGTGGAGGGCAATCACGAACGCGTCATCCGCCCGCATTTTCATGAAAATGACCAGTTCCAGGTCATCGTCAGCGGTGGCGGTGCGCTCGGCAAGCACAAGCTTGCGGTTCATGCGGTGCATTTCTCGCGCGCGTACACGCCTTACGGCCCGATCAATTTCGGTGCGGACGGATTGGGTTTCCTCACGTTGCGCGCGCGCAAGGACCCAGGCGCCCAATACCTGCCGGCCATGCGCGACAAGCTCGTTGCCATCCCGCAGCGCAAGCCGTGGCAGATCACCGAAGCGCCGGACTTCGCGCGCGCCGGCGACGTCAGCCTGCGCCCATTTACCCAGATCAAGGACGAGCGCGGTCTCGCGGCGTATTCGTTATGCATGAAGCCGCACGCCACCATAACCTTGCCCGATCCGGCGCACAGTGGCGGCCAGAACATCATTGTCACCAAAGGCAGCCTCGCGTATCAAGGCCGCGAATACAAAGCCGTGACGATCGCGTTCGTGAAACCCCGCGAAGGCGCGTGGCAGATCATCGCCGGCCCCGCGGGCCTCGAAGCGCTGGTGCTCAACTACCCGCGCCGAGAAGCCGTCGCCGCCAATGATTTGGTGCTTGCGAAATCGCCGCGGGAACGCGTGTGGCAGTGCGCGTTGTGCTCTTTCACTTATGACGAGGCCAAGGGCATGCCGGATGAAGGTGTTGCCGCGGGAACGCGCTGGGAAGACGTGCCGGAAACCTGGACCTGCCCCGACTGCTCCGCGAGCAAGAGCGATTTTCAGATGAGCGTCGTCGGCTGAAACCCCATCTGACCGGTACGGTCCGGTCGGCACCGCGGGTCGCTTAGAGTGCCTAACATGCCGGTATCCGGCCGGCGTAGCGCGATTTCATTTTCAGCCAACCACGAAAGACGTTTATGAACGGGATAGCCTCACGCCTCGACCGCTTCGAGGAATCCGCCAGTGCGCGCGCATCGCAGATCGCGCGCGACCTTGCCGCCGCCGGGCGCGATATCCTGCGGCTCACCACCGGTGAGCCCGACTTTCCCACGCCCGAGCATGTCAAGCGTGCCGCCATCGAAGCGATGCGCCGCGAGGACACCAAGTACACCAACATCAGCGGCACCCCGGCGCTGAAGCTTGCGGTGGCGGCCAAGTTCCGGCGCGAGAACGGACTCGCCTACACGGCCGATCAAATCCTGGTGGGCGCGGGCGCCAAGCAGGTGATCTTCAATGCGATGATGGCGACGCTCGAGCCCGGCGACGAAGTGCTGGTGCCGTTGCCGTATTACGTCTCGTACATGGATATCGCGCGTCTGGCGGAGGGCGTTCCCGTGCCCGTTGCCTGCGCGCCGGGCAACGGCTTCCGGATGCGCCCCGCTGATCTCGCCGCGGCCATCACGCCGCGCACGCGCTGGCTGATACTCAATTCACCGGGCAATCCGACCGGCGCCGTGTATTCGAGCGACGAACTGAAGGCGTTCGCGGCGGTACTCGCACCGCACCCGCGCGTGTGGGTGCTATCCGACGACATCTACGAGCACATCCTGTTTGACGGTGCGAAGTTTGCAACGTTCGCGCAAGCCGCGCCCGAACTGTTCGAGCGCACGCTTACCGTCAACGGCGTGTCGAAGGCGTATGCGATGACCGGCTGGCGCATCGGCTACGGCGGCGGGCCGAAACATTTGATCAAGGCGATGGCCAAAGTACAGTCGCAAGTCACGCACGCGCCGTCCTCGATCGGACAGGCCGCCGCCGTCGCAGC
Organism: Betaproteobacteria bacterium; assembly: GCA_043759115.1. Classification (GTDB taxonomy): domain Bacteria; phylum Pseudomonadota; class Gammaproteobacteria; order Burkholderiales; family SG8-41; genus PALSA-1004. The sequence continues at coordinate 1,994 of JAYVME010000541.1, forward strand.
ACTCGAAGGCCCGCAAGAGGTTGTCGCCGAGCGCTCGCATCTGTTCCAGCAGCGGCGCGATTTCATCGCGGCGGCGTTGAATAAAATTCCCGGCCTCTCGGTACATGTGCCGCAAGGCGCGTTCTATTTGTTCCCGTCCTGCGCGGGCGCAATCGGCCGGCGCACCCCCGGGGGCCAGGTCATCGCCAGCGACAAAGATTTCGCGCACTACCTGCTGTCAGCCGAGGGCGTCGCGGTGATGGACGGTGCGGCCTACGGATTGTCGCCCTACCTGCGCATTTCTATCGCCTCGTCGATCGAGGTGCTGGGCGAGGCCTGCACGCGTATCGAAAGGGCTTGCGCGGCGCTGACATAACGGCTATTGCACGCAGCGCGGCGTCGATCCGGTAATCTACCGCATTCTACGAGTCGCCGTTTTTCCGCGCGTTCCCGGGCGGGGTAGAATGCATGGTCTCCAGGAGCATGAGTGAAGCAAGCCGTGTCGTCCCCCGCGTTGCCCCCTGCGTTGCTCCCTGCGTTGCTCCCTTTAACCGAGCGCGTTGTCGCGGCGGTCGATCTCATCGATCGCGACTTCGAGAACACCTTCGTGCACGAACTACCCGCCGACCCCGTGCTCACGAACGTGCCGCGCGCGGTGCGCGATGCCTGCTATACGCGAATCGAGCCGACGCCGGTGCCGGCGCCGCGATTGCTCGGCTGGTCGGATGCGGCAGGCGGGTTGCTCGGCATCGCGCGGCCTCGTTCGTTCACCGGCCCGGTGGCTGAAGTGCTGGCGGGAAACCGCGTGCTGTCCGGCATGCAACCCTACGCGGCGCGCTATGGCGGCCATCAGTTCGGGCACTGGGCCGGACAGTTGGGCGATGGTCGCGCCATTACACTGGGTGAAGTGGTCAACGCCAACGGCCAGCGTCATGAACTTCAGTTGAAGGGCGCCGGCAGAACGCCCTACTCGCGCGGCGCCGACGGCCGTGCCGTGCTGCGCTCCTCGGTGCGCGAATTCATGTGCAGCGAGGCGATGCATCATCTCGGCGTGCCGACCACGCGCGCGTTGAGCCTCACCGCGACCGGCGCCGCAGTCGTGCGCGACATGTTCTACGACGGCCATCCGCAGGCCGAACCCGGCGCCGTCGTGTGCCGCATTGCGCCTTCGTTCGTGCGCTTCGGCAACTTCGAGATTCTCACCGCGCACGGGGAAATTGATACGTTGAAACGCCTCGCTGATTATGTAATCGGCATGCATTTCCCCGCGCTATTGGAAAAAGCGGGCGCGCCGTCACCCGCCACGCCGTCGGGCGAAAGATCTTCGCGCCAAATATATTCGCGCTGGTTCGAAGAAATCTGCCGGCGCACGGCCTTGATGGTGAACGACTGGATGCGGGTGGGCTTCGTGCACGGCGTGATGAACACCGACAACATGTCGATACTCGGGATCACCATCGACTACGGTCCTTACGGCTGGCTCGAGGGCTACGATCCCGCGTGGACGCCGAACACGACGGACGCCGAGGGGCGGCGCTACTGCTACGGCGATCAGCCGCAGATCGCGCATTGGAACCTCTTGCAGCTTGCCAACGCGCTCTATCCGCTGATCGAGGACAAGGCGCCATTGGAACAGGGCCTTGCCCATTTCGCCGAGACATTTCAGAGCGCCCGGCAAGCCACGCTGAACGAAAAACTGGGCCTCAGTGCGCCCGCGCAGGCGGACGACCATCAACTCAAGGATGATTTGTTCGCGTTGCTGGAAGCCGTCGAAACCGACTTCACGTTGTTTTTCCGCCTGCTGGCGGCCGTGCCCGTCGATGGCGCGGCCGACACGGCGAGCGACAACGCGCTCATCGAGCCGCTGCGCCGGGCGTTCTATTCCGACGCCGCGTTGACGCCCGAACACGTGACCCGCGTCGCCGGCTGGCTGCGCCGCTACATTGCGCGAGTGCGCTGGAAAAACGCACCGGTGGCGCAGCGCGTCGAGCGCATGAATCGCGTCAATCCGAAATATGTTTTCCGCAATTATCTCGCGCAGCTTGCCATCGATGCACTTGAAACGGGTGATGCGTCCGTCATGGAGCGCCTGATGGACGTGTTGCAACGCCCGTACGACGAGCAACCAGCGCACGATGAACTCGCCGGCCGGCGTCCTGAGTGGGCGCGCCACAAGGCCGGCTGCTCGGCGCTGTCGTGCAGTTCATGAATCCTTCCGTCATTGCAAACGTCAAGGTCATTCAGGAGCGGCCTTAAAAATAGTGCGTAACCGCCGATAAACGCCGATGAACGCGGATAAGATAAAATGCAAGCTGCGGCGTTCACGAAGAAAAATAAACCAGAACTATGCGATTGATTCCTGTTTTTTGGCATTTCTCTGTAGCTAATTTTTTTTTGAATTTATCGGCGTGAATCGGCGTTCATCGGCGGCTAATTGCTGTTTTAGATTTTTGAGATGAATTCGCTAGTAAAATCTATTCTATCCACACACTTCAGGAGGTAAACCCATCCGACGAAGTGCGCGCCGCGGTCGACGCCTGCGTGCAACGCTTCGGGCGCATCGATATCCTGATCAATAACTGCGGCGGCTCGGCGGCGGGCGACCCGGTCTCGATGAGCGAAGTGGTGTGGGACGCGCAGTTTGATCTGAATCTGAAAACGGCCTTCATGGGCTGCAAGTTCGTGCTGCCCGTGATGGAAAAACAGAAATCCGGCGTCATCGTGAACATCTCGTCGATCGCCGGCTTCCGCCATCAGGTGGCGGGCCGCGTCAACGTCGCCTACAGCACCGCCAAAGCAGGGCTCGCCGCATTCAGCCGCTCGACCGCCATGGCTTATGTGAAAAAAGGCATCCGCTGCAACACGGTGGTGGTCGGCACGATGCATACGCCGCTCGTCGAAGAGCGCCTGGTCAAGCAACTCGGCGCCGGTGACGCCGCCACGCTCATCGCGCAACGTCACACAGCGGTGCCGATAGGCTATATGGGCACGGGCTGGGATACCGCGAACACTGTGGTTTTTCTGGTGTCGGAAGAAGCGCGCTACATCACCGGCATTGAACTCGCGGTCGACGGCGGGATCAGCGCGGCCAGAGTCTAGTACCCGCAGCGCAAAGCGCGCGCGGCGGGCCGCAATGACCGGGGCGATGCAACCGCCCTCTTTTGAAACACTTTCTCAATCGGCTGTGACCGCGCGCGGGAAAGCCCGCATAATCGCGCCATGAAAATCCCCAAAAGACTCGAACCGCTGGTCGAGGATGGTCTCGTCGATGCGGTGATCCGCCAGCTGATGAGCGGCAAGGAAGCCATGATCTTCGTCGTCCGCTGCGGTGACGACATACGCTGCGCCAAGGTGTACAAGGAAGCGAACAAGCGCAGTTTTCGTCAGGCGGTCGATTACACCGAGGGCCGCAAAACCAAAAACAGCCGCCGCGCGCGCGCCATGGAAAAAGGCACGCGCTATGGGCGCAAAGTCCAGGAAGAGGCCTGGCAAAGCGCCGAGGTGGACGCCCTGTACCGCCTCGCCGCGGCCGGCGTGCGCGTCCCCACCCCATACAATTTCCACGCAGGCGTCCTATTGATGGAACTGGTGGCCGACGCGCGCGGCGAGCCGGCGCCCAGGCTCAACGATCTTGAGTTCTCCGCGGACGAAGCGCGCGCCTACCACCGCCAGTTGATGACAGAGGTGGTGCGCATGCTGTGCGCCGGTATCGTGCACGGCGATCTCTCCGAATACAACATCCTGCTCGGCGCCGCCGGCCCGGTCATCATCGACCTGCCGCAAGCCGTCAATGCGGCGGGCAACAATCACGCGCGCAGCATGCTGGAGCGCGACGTCGGCAACCTGACGAATTATTTCGGTCGCAGCGCGCCGGAACTGTTAACGACCGAATACGGCAAGGAAATCTGGTCGCTCTACGAACAGGGGGCGCTGAATCCGGAAGTCAAACTGACGGGTCGTTTCGAGCGCAGCGTGAAACCGGTGGACTTGAAGAGCGTCGTGCGGGAAATCGATGACGCGCGCGCCGAGGATGCCGCACGGCGGCTGCGCATGCAGCGGTAAAGCAATCCAGCGCGAATAATGACAAGTAAATTTCGGGCACAGTTACTGTTGATCGGCGTGCTCGCCCTGCCGGCAACCGTGCTGGCAGGCGATGCCGCGGCGCCCCGCTACACGACCGTTGCGGCAAGCGCCGACGGCATCGGCAAAATCCATCAAGGCCGCGAGATTGCACAGGTGATGAGTTTTCACGGCGCGCAGTGGCTGGAACGCACCGAACGAGCGGACGAGGAACGGCCGGACCTGGTACTTTCAGCGCTCGATCTCAAGCCCGGCATGACAGTAGCCGACATCGGCGCGGGCACTGGTTATTATGCGTGGCGCATGGCGCGCAGCGTGGGGACCAGCGGGATCGTATACGCGGTCGACATCCAGCCCGAAATGATCAAGCTGCTGGAACGGCAGGTGGCGAGGCGCGGCACCGCGAATGTGAAAACCGTGCTGGGCACGCTCACCGACCCGCGCCTGCCCGCGAGCACGCTCGACCTCGCCCTCATGGTGGACGTTTATCATGAGTTCGAATTTCCGTACGAAATGCTTGAAGCGATCACGCGCGCGCTCAAGCCCGGCGGGCAGCTGGTATTCGTCGAGTTCAGGGGCGGGGACCCAACGGTGCCGATCAAACCGTTGCACACCATGACCGAAGTCCAGGTGCGCAGGGAGGCGGCACTGCATCCGCTCGAATGGGTACGCACCGTGACCGGCCTGCCGTGGCAGCACATCATCGTTTTTCGCAAGACCAAGAGTTTATTTTAACCTCTTAACGGCCCCAGCAGACCGTTGCTTTCCGCGGTCACGTGACCGCGCCGCGACCCAAAACGTATCAGCGAGTTCTGGCCGATAAATGTACAACCGTTTCAATCCGCGCCCGATCAATTGATCGGGC
>JAYVME010000542.1:0-6901 GCA_043759115.1 Betaproteobacteria bacterium
ATCTCGGCCGCGAGGCGCCGGTTGTAGTCCGCGAGTGCGGTTTCGAGCGCTGCGCCGGAGGCAGGCTTGCTTCGCTCGGAGAATAACTCACGCAGGCGCGCGAGTTCGGCTTGCGCGGCGGTATCGCCGGCCGCGTGCTCGCGCGAGGCGATGGCCATCGCATTGGCGATCATCAGCGCGTCGTAACGCAGTTCTTCCGGCAGCCGCGGCAGCAATTTATCGAGCAGTGTTGCGCGCGCGATGGCGAGCAGTTCGGTGGCGTCGGGGCGGTCGTTCATGCCTAAACCTTTTGGAACCGCCGATGAACGCCGATGAACGCAGATAAGAGCAAAACCGAAAAAACAACAGGTGGACTCAAAATGCTGTCGACGTTGTTGTGCCGCGGAATTCCAAAATGATCCCTTATATCCTGTCCTGTTATTTCCTTTTTTTTCATCGGCGTCTATCGGCGTCCATCGGCGGTTGCTTTTGCAGTAAGCGCAATAATTTCGTATTCGAGTTCGGCGACGATACGCCCCGTGAGGGCGAGTTCGAGCGACGGCTCGACGCCGGACAGATGGCGCTCAGCCTGTTGCAATGCAATGATCGACCAGCGAACGTGGGCCATGACCTGCCAGTATACGAGCGCTGCCGGCGTTACGGTGCGCCTGGATGCGCGCTCATAGGGAACGAGAAAATCCGCCGCTTCGGCGATGCCGCCGGCGGGCAGATCCTTGCCCGCAAAGCGCCAGCATTTGGCGAAGATCCAGCCGACGTCCTCCAGCGGATTGCCGAACGCCGCGAATTCCCAGTCGAGCACGCCCGCCAGGCCGCCGTCGTGCACCAGGTAATTGCCGGTGCGATAGTCGCGGTGGATGAAAGTGGTTTCTTCATCATGTGGCGCGTTGATTTCGCACCAGCGCAGCCCCCATTCGAGCGCGGGATGCGGGTTGGGGAGTCGATCGAGGTATTGCCGGTAATGCGCAATGCTGTCGCGCGCGAGCATCGCCGGCAGGAACGCAAGTTTGGGCTGCGGCGGCTTGATCGCGTGCAGACGCGCGAGATTTTCGGCCAGCTCGCGCGCCAGGTGCGCGCGATCGGGTACCAACGCGGGTTCGCGCGTGATGCGATGGCCGCTTGCGACACCCGGCAGGCGCTGCATGATGAAGAATTCGCGGCCGGTCACGGCCACATCGCGGCATAGCCACAGCGGTGCCGGCGCGTGAAGGCCGGCGGCGTGCGCGACTTGCAGGATCTGAAACTCTTCGTGGCGCTGCAGGCTCGCTTTGACGCGGGCTGCGGCGTCGGTGCGCAGCACCCATTGATGCGGGCCGGGATTCGTGCCGCCCGTCATATCCGCGTCGAGCGCCCAGTTTTCCTGCACCGCGCCGCCGGAGAGGCGGGTGAGCTTCCTGATGTGCACCGCATCCGCGCCCGCGGCGGCGCGCAGAAACGCTTCAAGGCGTGCGCGGGTGTCAGCGGTGTTAAGGTCCATGACAGAACACCCAAAAACAGGGAACCGCCGATACACGCCGATATACGCCGATAGAAACCAGGACGCCAGCTTCAGATGTCACGGGGAAATCCAAAAGAGCAGGAGACCATCTTATTTCTTTGCTGAGGCCTTGGATTTTGTGCTTGACGTTATCTGCGTTCATCGGCGGTTGCTTTAGATTCTTTACATATGCGAATAAAGTAAACGGCCCGCCGTCGGCACGCGCGCGGTGAGGATGCAGCCGCTGCCGGAATCGGTGATGTACAGGGTCTTGCGGTCGGGGCCGCCGAAAGCGACGTTGGTCACGAGGTCGCTGCTGCACGACTGCACGCGGTATAGCGGTTCGCCGCGGTGATTGAAGATCCAAACCGCGCCCATGTCGGGGTGTGCGACGACGAGGCCGTCGTGCTCGTCGATGGTCATGCCGTCGGGGCCGCGGCCACCCGACATTTGTATCTGCACGCCCATGCGCGCAATCGTGCCGTCGGGCGCGAATGGAAGGCGCCACACGGCGTTGGCGCGTGTCGCGGCGACGAACAGCGTGTCTTCCTTGGCATTGAGCACCAGTCCGTTGGGACTCGGCACGCAATCGGCCAGCTTGTGCAGCACGCCGTCGGTCGTGTAACGATAGACGCGCCCGGTCGGGTCGGCCAAATCGCTCTGGCCCTGATCGGTGAAATAGAGGTCGCCGTTGGACGCGAACGTGAGGTCGTTCACACCTTTAAAGTGCTCGCGATGATAGCGCGTGACGAAAGGTGTTATTTTTCCGCTCGCGGGGTCGAGCAGCACGATGCCGAGTTTGTGGTCAGCAACGAAGATGCGCCCGTCCTTGTGGATGCGCAGGCCATTAGGTTCGCCGTCGTATTCGGCGACGACGTCGAACTTGCCCTGCGGCGAAACGCGAAAGATGCGCCCGTACGGAATGTCCACGACATACAGATTGCCCGCGCGGTCGAACGACGGCCCTTCGAGAAAACTGCCGGCGGGAATTTCACCGCCGCCGGCGGCGATACGCTCGGCCGGAACAAAGCTCTTGCGCAGCGCTTTCGGCACGGCGGCGAATACTTCGGTTTCGATCAGTTGCGGTGCGGCGAACATGCTGGCTTAACTCGCGAACGTGGATTGACGATTATAGGCGAGTTACATCCCGGCGCTATAATCGCACCGACCCGTCCGCCAATTTAACTGCGTCGTCCATGAAATCCCCGCTCGAAGTCATCCGCCTGTATCCCGCCCACGATTATTCGTTGTACGGCGTATTCTCAAGCCGCATGCAGGGCGATCCGCAACGCCCGTTCATGGTGTACGAGGGACGCACGTGGAACTGGCGCGAATTTCACGACCTGACATTGCGCGCCGCGCGCGTGCTTGCGGCGCGCGGCATCAAGCACGGCGATCGCGTCGCGGTGATGGCGCGCAACCATCCGGGACACGTGTTGATGCTGCTCGCATTGGCGCGGGTGGGCGCGATCATGGTGCCGGTCAATCCGGAGTTCGGCGTGACCGAAGCGCGCTATGTGATGCATCACGCCGGGGTCGCGGCGGTCGCGTGCAGCGCGGAGGTGCTCGCGGTCGCGCGGGAAGCGACCAGCGGCATCATGCCGGCGCCGTGGTTTACGTTAATTGATGGCGCGGCGGACGGAGTGCCGGTGCTGGCTAATCTCATTGCCACGGCGCCGAATACCGCGTTGCCGCCCGCCGGCAACGCGGACGATACCTGCCTGATCGTTTATACCTCGGGCACGACCGGCTTTCCCAAAGGCGCGATGCACAGCCAGCGGAGCTTCGTCACCGGTGGCGAAGCCTACGTGCAGCGTGTCTACGCGCAGCCCGCGGAGCGCCTGCTGATCGTGCTGCCGCTCTTTCATATCAACGCCTTGTTCTATTCTGTCGCCGGCACGCTGGCGGGTGGCGCGTGCATGATTATCGTGCCGAGATTTTCGGCCTCCACGTTCTGGCAGATCGCGGCCGACACCGGCGCCACGGCGGTCAACATCATCGAAGCCATCGGCACCATATTGATGAAGCGTCCGCGCAGCGAGTTTCGTGACGACCATAAAATCACCAAGCTGTACGGTGCGCGGCAGGGGATGATGGACGTATTCAAAAATGAATTCCACATTCCGCACCTGATCGGCGGTTACGGCATGACCGAAATCCCGGGCGTCACATGCATTCCGCTTGAGGGGCCGGCGAAGGTGGGCAGCATGGGGCCGGTGGGCCGTCATCCCGATACAGCGCGCCCGTGGGCGCAGTGCCGCGTGGTCGATGACGACGGCAACGATGTCGGTGTCGACGTCGCCGGTGAACTCATCGTCAAGACGCCCATCATCATGCAGGGATATTTTCGCGATGCGGAGCAGACGCAAAACGCGTTTCGCGACGGCTGGTTTCTGACCGGCGACCTGGTGCGCCGGGATGCCGACGGTTATTTCTTTTTCGTGTCGCGCAAGAAGGACATCATCCGCCGCCGTGGCGAGAATATTTCGGGTGCTGAACTTGACCGTGTGATCGGCGAGCATCCGGCGGTCTTCGAGGTCGCGGCGATCGCGGTGCCGTCCGATCTCGGCGAGGACGAAATACTCGTCGCAGTAGTGCCGCGGCCGGGACATAGCGTGACCGCCGAAGAAATTGCCGCATGGTCGCGCGAGCATCTCGCAGCACAGAAAGTGCCGCGGTTCGTCGCCATCGTTGATGCACTGCCGCACACGCCGACGCACAAGATATTGAAGGCGCAGTTGCGCGCGGATGCGGGCCTGCGGGCGCGTGCGGTGGATTTGCAGGCGGGGGTAGTTAAAGGATGAAGGATGAAGGCGGAAGGATGAATATATTTCATCACGGCGCACTGTTGATCGCATTGCTCGCGATGTCGCATGCGTTCGCGCAGAACTATCCGATGAAGCCGATACGCCTCGTGCTGCCGTATCCGCCCGGCGGGGGCACGGATGTCATTGCGCGGCCACTCGCGCAGAAGTTGACGGAGAATCTCGGTCAGCAGGTGATCGTCGACAACCGCGGCGGTGCGGGCGGCAATATTGGCATGGAGTTCGTCGCAAAAAGCCCGCCCGACGGCTATACATTGTTGTTTGCTCTTACCGCCCAGTTCGCCGTCAACCCCAGCCTGTATCCCAAGCTGCCGTACGATCCGGTCCGGGATTACGCGCCGATCAGCCTGCTGGCCAACGCGCCTTATTTCCTGGTCGTGCATCCGTCGGTGCCGGCCAAGTCGGTGGCGGCGTTGATTGCGTTCGTGAAAGCGCGTCCCGGCCAGCTTGCTTATTCGTCGTCGGGCAACGGCAGCGGCGCGCATCTCGCCGGCGAAATGCTGCGCAGCCTCGCGCACATCGACATCACGCACGTGCCGTACAAGGGCGCGGGCCCGGCGCTGCCCGACTTGATCGCGGGCCAGGTGCAGTTGTCGTTCGTCACTTACATCGCAACCGGGCCGCACATCAAATCCGGCCGCCTGCGTGCGCTCGGTGTGACGACCGCCAAGCGTTCGCCGGCGCTGCCCGACCTGCCGGCCATCGCGGAAACGGTTCCCGGCTACGATTCCGCCGTGTGGTACGGATTCGCCGCGCCCGCCGGCACGCCGGGCGAAATCGTGGCGAGACTCAACGGCGAAGTCCTGCGCGTGCTCGCGGCGCCCGACTTCCGCGGCCGCATCACGCTCGAAGCCATCACGCCCATCGGCAGCACGCCCGAAGAGTTCGGTGTGTTTATCAAAAGCGAAATCGTGCGCTGGGCGAAGGTCGTGAAGGATTCCGGTGCGAAAGTCGATTGAGTTACGATGTCGGTTACTGCTTGCTGCAAGCTATGGAGTATCGCCATGAGATTCATATCAAGGTTGGCCGGTTTGTATTTTGTGACGCTATGCATCCCCGCTGCGTTCGCGCAGGACTACCCGACAAAACCGATACGCATCATCGTCGCCTACACGCCGGGCGGGGGCACCGATCTGATGGGTCGCATAGTCGGGAAAAAACTCGGTGAAGTGTGGGGACAGCAGGTGGTGGTGGAGAACCGACCGGGCGCGGGCGGCAACATCGGCACCGATGCAGTTGCCAAGGCCGCACCCGACGGCTACACACTGCTCATTGCGCCCAGCACGCACGCCATCGTGCCGAGCTTGTACGCGAAACTTCCTTTCGATACCCTGAAGGATTTTACTTTCATCACGCTGGTTGCATCGGGACCGAACATACTCGTCGTGCATCCTTCGCTACCGGTGACTACCCCAATGGAGCTGATTGCGCTGGCAAAACGCCGCAGCAATTCATCGATTACGTGAAGCAGGAAGCCGCGCTTTACGCGAAGATCATCAAAAACGCCAACATCCGCATCGAGCAATGATTTGAAGTTGAATCCGAATTCCAGCGCGGCGCGCTACCGCATAGGCATAGACGTCGGCGGCACGTTCACCGATTTGTTCCTGCTCGACGAGCAAAGCGGCGCGGTCGCGCGCCACAAGCTCCCGTCGACGCCGGGCCAGCCGCAACTTGCGCCGCTCGCCGGCATACGCGAAATCCTCGCGCAGTCCGGCGCCCACGGCGCGCAGGTTGTTTTTGTCGGGCTGGGCACCACGGTGATGACGAATGCACTGCTCGAGCGCAAAGGCGCGGTAACGGGCTTGATCACCACCGCGGGCTTTCGCGATCTGCTGGAGATCGCGCGCCAGACGCGGCCGCATACTTTCGACCCGTTCGTGTCCAAGCCGGAACCGTTGGTGCCGCGCCAGTTGCGCATGGAGGTCGCCGAGCGCATGGCGGCCGACGGTGCGGTGCTCACTGCACTCGATGACGCGAGCCTGAACGCCGCCATCGACCGCCTGCTTGCGCAAGGCGTGCAGGCGGTCGCGGTGTGTTTTCTCAATGCCTACGCCAATCCCGTGCATGAGCGCGCGGTCGCGGCGCGGCTCCGCGAACGCTGGCCCGCCGGCCACGTATCGATTTCCTCCGATGTGCTGCCGGAATTTCGCGAATACGAGCGGCTGAGCTCCACGGTGGTCAATGCGTATCTGATGCCGGCGACGCGCGATTATTTCCGCAAGTTCGAAGCCGAAGTCGCGCGCCTGGCGATTCCGGACCCGCCGTTCATCATGAATTCGGGCGGCGGCATCATGACCCCGGAGCAGGCGGGCGAGCGTCCCATCGATACGCTTTTTTCCGGACCGAGCGGCGGTGTCAGCGGCGCGGTGTACGTGGCAACCCGCAGCGGCCACGCCAACATCATCACGTTCGACATGGGTGGCACCAGCACCGACGTCTGTCTGGTGCAAAACGGCAAGCCGCAACTCAGCCACAGCCGCATGATCAATGGTTGCCCGTTGAAGGCGGCGGCGCTCGACGTGCATACCGTCGGCGCGGGCGGCAGCAGCATCGCCACGCTTGATGCCGGCGGCCTGTTGCAGGTGGGTCCGCATAGTGC
>JAYVME010000543.1:0-2913 GCA_043759115.1 Betaproteobacteria bacterium
AGCTGAAATCATGATTTTTTCTCCTCCTGAGCTGCAACAATTAAAACGAACCCGAGATTACCCGCTTGCCTGTGAAACTTAATGTGCTTAATCAACAACACCCGTAACTAATATCACAGGCGGTTGAATTTGGCAAATTATGCCCTATTCATAACAAAATTGCACTACTTTCGTTGCGTCCATACAACAGAAAAACGCCCTGTGCTGTCAGGGCGTTGGTTTTACTTTGTGCCGGTGACCTCGACGTCGACGCGGCGATCAGGTTGCAGGCAGGCGATCAGCGCCTTGCGGTTTGTCAGCGTGCAGTCGGTCGGCTTGGTCAGCGGCTGGGTCTTGCCTTTGCCTTCGGCATAAATGCGATTCGCCGCAATGCCTTTTCCGACCAGATATTGCTTGACCGTCTCGGCGCGCCGTACCGATAGTTGCTGATTGTATTTTGCGCCGCCAATGCGATCGGTGTGGCCGATCGCCAGGATTACTTCATACTTCGCGCCCTGCAGCACGCGCGTGAGGTCGTCGAGCATCGCCCTGCCTTCCGGCCGCAGCGCGGACTTGTCGAAATCGAATAGCGCGTCGGCCGAGAAGTTGATTTTTTGCGGCAACAGCTTTTCCGCTGCGGCTTTCGGCGCCGCGGCGGGGGGCGCCGCTTTGGGGGCCGGCGCAGGTGCAACCGGGGTGGCGGCGGCTGATTTTTTCGGCGCCAGATCCGGATCGCATTGCAGGACGGCTTCGGCGGCGGCGGCGCGCGCCGGGGTCCAGTCACTGGTGCGCACGCAAACCGTGCCGCCCACCGCGGTGACGACATTGAAGTTCTGGTCGACGAGATAGCCCTGATTCTTGCCGTTGACTTGCGCCATGGTTACGGCGGGCAGTGCAAGAATCGTCGCTGCAACGGTCGCCAGCGCAGATTTCAATGTCAAGTTCATTTGTTCATTGCTCCTTAATTTGGCCTGAAATGCACGCAGATTATTTTCAATGGCTGAGCACTTTATTGCAGCGTAATTTCCAGACCTTTGCAAATTCCTCGCCGGTCGCCGTGAGCCGTCAGTTTTGACCCGTGACAAAACACTTGCGAATCATAACATAATCGAGCGCTTTTTCAAAACGGCAAACGGCCGCTTCGATGCGGCGACCAATCGTGTTTTTTGGCCACAATAACGGTGACTGCGAATGTGCCCGCATGATAGAATTCTCGGCTTTATGCAACGGCTCTTGCAGTCGTTTTTTGCGGTCATCTCACTTGAGTTTTCATGGACCAATTCGCCAAAGAAACCATCCCGGTAAGCCTCGAGGAAGAAATGCGGCGCTCCTATCTCGATTACGCCATGAGCGTGATTGTGGGGCGCGCGCTGCCCGATGTGCGGGACGGTCTGAAGCCGGTGCATCGCCGCGTGCTGTTTGCAATGCACGAGCTGTCCAACGAATGGAACCGCGCCTATAAAAAGTCCGCGCGTATCGTCGGCGACGTGATCGGCAAATATCACCCGCACGGGGACACCGCCGTGTACGACACCATCGTGCGCATGGCGCAGGATTTTTCGCTGCGCTATCCGCTGATTGACGGCCAGGGCAACTTCGGCTCGGTGGACGGCGACAACGCGGCGGCGATGCGCTACACCGAGATCCGCATGGCGCGCATCGCGAGCGAATTGCTCGAGGACCTCGACAAGGAAACCGTCGACTTCGGCCCCAATTACGACGGTTCGGAGCACGAGCCGTTGATTATGCCGTCGAAGATTCCCAACCTGCTTATCAACGGCTCGTCGGGCATCGCGGTCGGCATGGCGACCAATATTCCGCCGCATAACCTGAGCGAAATCGTCGATGCGTGCCAGGCCCTGCTAAAAAATCCCGACATTGGCATCGAAGACCTGATCAAGATCGTGCCGGCGCCGGATTTTCCGACGCGCGGCATCATCTATGGCACATCCGGCGTCAAGGACGGGCTGCGTACCGGGCGCGGTCGCGTGGTGATACGCGCGCGCGCCCACATCGAGGATATGGAGAAGGGCAACCGCCAGGCCATCGTCATCGACGAACTGCCATACCAGGTCAACAAGGCCAACCTGCTGATCAAGATCGGCCAGCTGGTGCGCGACAAGCGGCTGGAGGGTATCGCTGAAATTCGCGATGAATCGGACAAGTCGGGCATGCGCGCGGTGATCGAATTGAAACGCGGCGAAGTGGCGGAGGTTATTCTTAACAATCTCTACAAAGAGACGCAGATGCAGGACAGCTTCGGCGTCAACATGGTGGCGCTGGTCGACGGCCAGCCGCGCGTGTTGAATCTGCGCCAGATGCTCGATGCGTTCCTGCGCCACCGGCGCGAAGTGGTTACCCGGCGCACGGTGTTTGAACTGAAGAAAGCGCGCGAGCGCGGACATATTCTCGAAGGCCTGGCAGTCGCGCTCTCTAACGTGGACGACGTGATTGCGCTGATCAAGGCGGCGAAGACGCCGGCTGAGGCCAAGGAACAGCTGATGGGCCGCCTGTGGCGCTCCAACCTGGTCGAGGAGATGCTGGCGCGGGTCGATCCGACTTCAGCGCGGCCCGATGGCCTGGCGCCCGAGTTCGGATTTCAGAAAAAGGGCGGCTACCGTCTGTCGGAAGCGCAGGCCCAGCGCATACTGGAAATGCAGCTGCAACGTCTGACGGGACTGGAACAGGACAAGATCGTCACTGAATACCAGGAAGTGATGGAGAAGATCGTCGATCTCCTGGACATTCTTGCCAAGCCGGCGCGCATTACGCAAATCATCAGCGGCGAGCTGAACGATATAAAGAAGCAGTATGGCGATGAGCGCCGCAGCGAGATCGTCGAGAACACGCAGGATCTTTCGATGGAGGACCTGATCGCCGCCGAGGAAGTGGTCGTGACGCTGTCGCATGGCGGCTACATGAAGTCGCAGCCGG
>JAYVME010000544.1:0-6882 GCA_043759115.1 Betaproteobacteria bacterium
TGGCAAAAAGACTCCACGCAATCGCGTTGGTGGCGACGTGTCCCATCAGGAGCGTGTAGCCGTCGGGTGCGGCCTTCGCCACCAGATCGGTGCCGATGATGCCGGTCGCGCCGGCGCGATTGTCGATGATGACCTGCTGGCCCCACGCTTCGGTCATTTTCGGCGTGACCAGCCGCGCCATCACGTCGGTGCCGCCACCGGGCGGGAAGCCGACGATCATGCGGATGGCCTTGGACGGATATTCCTGCGCGAGTGTTACGCCTGCCGCCATCACGCCGGCCAGCGCGAACAGAAATGACGTTGCTGCTTTGTTCATGCCGATCTCCATTACTGGTGTGCGGTGCCGCGCTATTCGAACTTGATGTTGGCGGCTTTCACGATGCGCGCGTATTTCTCGGTCTCGGTGCGTATGAACGCGGCAAATTCTTCGGGTGAATTGCCGACTGTGTCGGCGCCGACGCTCGATATTTTTTCCTGGGCGTCGGCTTGCCGGATGGCTCTCACCATCTCGCTGTTGAGCTTGTTGATAATGTCTTTGCTCACGGCGGCCGGCGCCACGAGGCCCCACCACGTGCTCATGTCAAAACCCGGCACACCGGCTTCCTCGATGGTCGGCATGTCGGGCAGCAGTGAAAACCGCTTGGCCGAGGTGACGGCAAGCGCGCGCAGCTTGCCCTGGCGCACGTAATTAATGACCGGCGGGACCGCGTCGAAATCCATGTGGACCTGGCCGGCGATGAGATCGACGATCGACTGGCCGCTGCCTTTGTACGGCACGTGCAGCATATCGATCTTCGCCTGCAGCTTGAACAACTCGCCGGCGAGATGTTGCACGGTGCCGGCGCCGGGTGAAGCGTATTGCAACTGGCCCGGCCGCGACTTCGCCAGCGCGACGAGTTCCTTCACGGTCTTTGCCGGCACCGAGGGATGCACGACGAGCAGATTGGGGCCGATGGCGGCGAGCGAAACCGGCGCGAAATCTTTTTGCGCGTTGTACGGCAGCTTGGCGACGAGCGACGGCAGGATCGCGATCGCGGCGATGTGCACCATCATGATCGTATAGCCGTCGGGCGCGGCTCTGGACACGAGTTCCGCCGCAAGCTGGCCGCTGGCGCCCCCGCGGTTATCGACGATGATCTGCTGGCCGAGCGCTTCGCCGAGCTTTTGCGCGACGATGCGGCCGATGATGTCGGTGCCGCCGCCAGGCGGGAACCCGACCATCATGCGGATGGGTTTTGCCGGGTAGGTCTGGGCGGGCGCGGCGCCAGCGGCGCACAGCAAACACAGCGCCATTGCCAGTTGCAGTTTGTTTTTCACTTGTTCTCCTCCGGATTGCCGGTTAGTCGAGCTGCACGTTGGCCGCTTTGACCAGTTTTGTATATTTTGCAATTTCGGTTTTGATGAAAGCATCGAATGCCTCGGGAGTGCCGCCGCTGATCTCCGTGCCCACGTCGATGAGACGTTTCCGCACGCCGGGGTCCTGCAGCGCCTTGTTGATATCGGCGTTGACCCGGATGATGATGTCGCGCGGTGTGGCGGCGGGGGCGACGATGCCGTACCAGTTCGTCATCTCGAAACCCTTGAGGCCCGTTTCTTCGAGCGTTGGAATGTCCGGCAGTTGCGAAGCGCGCTTGGGTGTGGTGACCGCCAGCGCGCGCAGACGCCCGCCCTTGATGTGATCGATGACCGGCGGCATGGTATCGAAATTCATCTGCACCTGGCCCGCGACCAGATCGACGATGGCCTGGCCGCTGCCCTTATACGGCACGTGTATGATTTTCACGCCGGTCAGGGTCATGAACATTTCAAGCGCCAGATGCTGCGTGCTGCCGGTGCCCGAGGAGGCGCAGGTCAGTTCGCCTGGCCGCGCTTTGGCCAGCGCGATGACGTCCTTGACCGACTTCGCGGGCAGCGACGGATGCACGGTAAGCACGTTGGGCACATAGCCGATGTAAGTGATCGACGCGAAATCCTTCACCGCGTCGTACGGCAGCTTCTTGAACAGCGTGGGCGCGATCGCGTTTGAATTGACGTGGCCCATCAGCAGCGTGTAACCGTCGGGTGCGGCTTTCGACACAAAGTCGGCGGCGATGGTGCCGGTCGCGCCGGCGCGGTTCTCGACGATGACTTGCTGGCCCCACCATTCCGACAGCTTCTGCCCGATGACGCGGCCGACGATATCGGTGCCGCCGCCGGGCGCGAAGCCGACCAGCAGACGGATGGGTTTGGCCGGATATTGCTGGGCGCATGCCGCGCCGGCCGCCAATCCAAGCACGACCATGGTCATGGTAATTGCCCGATGTAGTTTCATGTCTCTCTCCTTGATGGATATTCTGCTGCAGCGGTTCTGTGCCGGGCGCGAATGACGCGCGCGCGGCACCGTCATACGGCGACGCCGGCGTCGCGCGCTTTGTTCACCATATACTCGCGCCCGGCTAGCATATCATCGAGTGTGCCGAACGCATTGGTATAGTGGCCCTTGAAGCCTTTGGCTTCGACGCGCTTGAACAGGCTGCCGAAATCGAGATCGCCGTCGCCCGGTTTGAGGTGCTGTTCCTTGCCCAGCCGGATGCAGTCGGCAAGCCGCACTTCGCCCACGCGTGAGAAGTCGATGGCGTCGATGAAACCGTCAACGCCGTCCGGCACCAGGTGCGCGTGGTTCGCCGTGAACGACATGCGGAAATTCGGCGACTGGATGCGCTCGAAGTAAACCATCCATTCGGCGACGGTGTGCGCGAGGTAATGCACTTCGGCATCGACCGGCTCGTTGTTGAGGTTCTCGAGGTACAGAACCGCGCCCTTCTTTTCGGCGTACTCGACCATGCGCTTCAAGCGCGCGCAGCCCGCTTCCACCCGCATCTCGATGTCGGAGGTGAAGTGGTAACCGGCGTGCACCACGATCCATTGCGCGCCGAGCTTCGGATAAATATCGATATAGCTTTTGAGATAGGCGTCGACTGCGTCGGCGACGTAAGGCGAATATTCCGCGACGTTGACCGCCGACAGGGTGTGCAGCCCGAGCGTGACGCCACGCCGGGCGGCCAACTCGCGCACGCCCTCGGCGCGTTTGTCGTCGAACGCCGTGACGGCATTGGCCGCGGTATCGAGCTGGATGTCGATGTAACGCACGCCATTTTTTGCCGCCCACTCGATGCCATCCTCGAGCTTGAGGCGGCGGCCCAAGTCGATGCCGATGCGTTCGCGCAGCCCCAATGTTTGCTCCTTGCGGATTAATTTGACGGCCGAGGGAATCACCGCGCGGGCGCGCCGTGAATTCCCCGGCTCATATTCCGGCGCTCAGGCCTGAAACTCTACCACACCATGGCGCGGCGTCAGGCGAGTCACTCGTCACAGTTGCGGAATGCCCGCCGCGCGCACCACTTTGCCCCATTTTTCGGTTTCCGCGCGCAAGTACGCGCCGAGCTCGGCTGGCGTGTTCGACCACGCTTCCAGACCTTGCGCGTCGAATTTTTGTTTCATGTCGTCCGCCGCCAGCGCCTGGCGCGTGACCTGGTTGAGCTTGTCGATGACCGGGCGTGGCGCGCCGGCCGGCACGAACAGCGCGTACCAAGTGCTGAAATCATAATCAGGCACGCCGGATTCCATCAGCGTCGGCACCTCCGGCGTCGCCGCCGAGCGTTTCGCACTGGTAACGCCCAGCGCGCGCAAGCGGCCGCTTTTCACATGCGGCAGCGCCGAGGCGAAAGTCGAAATCATCACCTGCACCTGGCCGCCGATCAGGTCGGTGATTGCCGGGCCGGTACCTTTGTAGGGGACGTGCAGCATGTCGATCTTCAAGCGGTCCTTCAGCATTTCGCCGGCGAGATGCGTACCGGATCCTGAGCCGGCGGAAGCAAACGACAACTTGCCGGGGTTTGCGCGCGCATAGTCGGCGAATTCCTTGATCGACTTGGCGGGCACCGACGGATGGATGACGACGATGTTGGGTTGCACCGCCGCCATCGATACGGCTGCCAGATCCTTGAGGGCGTTGTAGGGCAGGGACTTGTAGAGCCAGGCATTGAAGGCCAGGCTGATATTGCCGAGCAGCAGTGTGTAACCGTCGGCCGGCGCCTTGCACACGATATCGGTGCCAACGGTGCTGCCGGCGCCGCCGCGATTGTCGACGACGACCGGCTGGCCCAGCGCCTCGTTCAGCCGCTGGGCGAGAACGCGCGCGACGATATCAGTGCCGCCCCCGGGTGCAAATGGGACAACAAATCGGATTGGCTTAGTCGGGTAGCTTTGCGCGGCAGCGGGTGAATTACCGGCAATCGAGAGCGCCGCAAAGAGGCCGATTAGAGTCTGTCTCATTAACGGTAGCGCAGGCGACTCGCCTGCATTCGTTGACCGAGCAGGCGAGTCGCCTGCGCGACACGAGCGTGTCCATGGCGCCGGGAGAATTTCACTTTGAAACGCCCCCAAGGTGGCGCTCAAGCGACGCTCAACTTGGCCGCCGGCTGTTTGCCGGCGAAAGACTTGGTCGAAACCAGATAATCCATCGCCGCCGCAGTGCCGCCCTTTTTGTGCGGCACGCCGGCGAGATCGAGTCCCATCTCGACGCCCGCCAGCGTGCCCGCAAGCATCAAGTCGTTGAAGTCACCGAGATGTCCGATGCGGAATACCTTGCCCGCGACCTTGCCGAGCCCGCTGCCGAGCGACATGTTGAAATTATCGAGCACGATTTTGCGGAAGTCGGCTTCGTTACAGCCCGCGGGCAGGAGCACGGCGGTCAACGCGCTCGAATATTCCGCGGGATTCAGGCACAGGATTTCCAGACCCCACGCGCGCACCGCGCGGCGTGTCGCTTCGGCGTGGCGGTCGTGGCGCCGGAACACGCTCTCAAGGCCTTCTTCATGCAGCATGGCGAGTGCTTCGCGTAAACCGTAAAGCAGATTGGTCGCCGGCGTGTACGGGAAAAATCCGGTCTTGTTGGGTCCCAGCATGTCCTCCCAACTCCAGTACGACTTCGGCAGCTTGGACGTCTTCGCGGCGGCGAGCGCCTTGTCGCTGACGGCGTTGAACGACAATCCCGGCGGCAGCATCAAGCCTTTTTGCGAACCCGCGACGGTAACATCGACGCCCCATTCGTCATGTCGATAGTCGATCGACGCGAGCGATGAAATGGTATCGACCAGATAAAGCGCAGGGTGCCGCGCGCGATCGATTGCCTTACGCACATCCCCGATGCGCGAGGTGACGCCGGTCGAAGTTTCGTTATGCACCACGCACACCGCCTTAATTTCATGCTTCTTGTCCGCCGCGAGTCGCGCTTCGATTGCGGCAGGATCCGCCCCGTGCCTCCAATCTCCTTGTATAAACTCGGGCACGAGTCCGAGTTTATTCGCCATGGTATGCCACAGCGTCGCGAAGTGACCGGTTTCGCACATCAGCACTGGGTCGCCGGCCGACAGTGTATTGACGAGCGCGGCTTCCCATGCGCCGGTGCCGGAGGCCGGAAAAATCACCACCGGCGATTGGGTCTTGAAGACCTGCTTCAATCCGGCGAGCACTTCCTGGCCGAGCTTCTGAAAATCGGGTCCGCGATGGTCGATGGTCGCGTTGTCGATCGCGCGCAGCACGCGGTCGGGCACGTTGGTCGGGCCGGGGATTTGCAGGAAATGACGTCCGTTGATTGCGGTCATGGCGGCCTCGTGGCAGAAATCCGGGATAATTGGGCAGTCCCGCAGATTGGACAGTCCCGCAGATTAGATAGTCCCGCAGATTAGTTAAGTTGCGCGGGGGCGTCAACCCGCGAATAATTGCCGTTCTGATGACCACCGCCACTATTAAGATTCATCCACACGCGGACGCGAGCCCGCTCGCCCGACGGCTCAAGCGCGAAACCGGGAGCGAGGTGTTGTTCGACGCGTATTCGCGCGGGCGCTACTCGACCGATGCGTCGATCTATCAAATTGAGCCGGTCGGCGTGGTGATACCCAAAACCGAAAGCGACGTGCAGATCGCTTTGCAAATCGCGCGCGAAGAAGGCGTTGCGGTATTGCCGCGCGGCGGCGGCACCTCGCAATGCGGCCAGACGGTCGGCGCCGCGCTCATCATCGACGACAGCAAACATCTCAATCAAATCGTGTCGTTCGATCGCGTCGCGCGCACGGTCTGCGTGCAGCCCGGCGTGGTGCTCGATCAGCTCAATGCGACACTGAAACCGCACGGCCTGTGGTATCCGGTCGACGTGTCGACGAGCGCGCAGGCGACGTTGGGCGGCATGGCCGGTAACAACAGTTGCGGTTCGCGCTCGATTCGTTACGGTAACATGGTGCACAACGTGCGCGCGATTGACGCGGTGCTCGCCAATGGCGCCGAATTCAGTTTTGGCGACGTGCCGGCCGAACTCGCACGGTTCGATGCGCCGCAGGGCTATCTGGATCTGGTGAAAAAAATCCGCGCCATCGCCGCGCGCGAAGCCGCGGAAATCGAGCACCGTTTTCCGAAAGTGCTGCGCCGCGTCAGCGGCTATAACCTCGATACGGTCAATGGCGCCGGCCACAACATGGCGCATCTGCTGGTCGGGTCGGAAGGCACGCTCGCGTACTCGAAGCGCATCCATCTCAACCTCTCTTCGTTGCCGCAGCACAAGACGCTCGGCATATGCCACTTCCCGACGTTTTACCGTTCGATGGAAGCACCGCGGCAGATCGTCAAGTTGAATCCAACCGCGGTCGAGCTCGTCGATCGCACCATGCTCGGGCTCGCGCGCGCGAACCCGGCGTTCCGCGCCATCGTCGACCGCTGCGTGCAGGGCGACCCCGCTGCGGTACTGCTGGTCGAATTCGCGGGCGATGATAAAGACGGGCCGCTTGCGAAATTGAAACAACTCGTCGAATTGATGGGCGAACTCGGTCTGCCCGGCGGCGTCGTGGA
>JAYVME010000545.1:0-2901 GCA_043759115.1 Betaproteobacteria bacterium
TCGTTCCGCGCGCAAGCCTCGGCTGGCAATGCGCGGCTTGACATCGAAGCGCCAAGCACCCGCGTGCGGATCAATATTCGCGAAGCCCATGTGCAGCGAGCACTGCCCGCAGGGGTGGTGGCCACCTACGTTGACAGTCTGCAAATCCGGCGCGCGCATCACCCGAACTTCGCCACCACCAGCAACGGTGACTCACCCTATGCGCCGATCGCCAGCGCCGGCGGCAAGACCGTGCTCGACGCCAGCGGGCTGCCGTTGCCGGCCGGCGCCAGCCTCGCCCCTGGCCTGGGCGTGACGATTCGCCCCCTGAATTTCGCCATCGAGGAAAGCTCGGTGGCCTCGGTCAACGCCGGCCGACTGACCCTGGCAACCCCCACTTACTACGACATCCTGCCCGGCTATGGCTACTTTCTCACCGGTGCATTGTGGATGCTTGACTCACCCGGCGAATGGTTTTACGACTCGGCCGCAAGCACGATCTACATGTGGATGCCTGACAGCGCCGCACCCGGCAACCGCGTCGCAGTCAGCGGCCTGGCCTTCGGTGCCGATCTGAACGGAAAATCCAGTGTGAATCTGCAAGGCATTTCCATCAGACATGTTGGCACCGGCGTGGCCGCTACCGGGAGCGACAGCGTCACGCTTTCAAACGTCAGCATCGCCGACACTGCGGATTTCGGTATCAGTGCGGAAAACGGCGCTCGTCTCGCCGTACAGGCGAGCAGCATCGCACGCACCGGGCTGGACGCCATCCGCCTGCCCGGCCCACTCGCCACCGGAATCACCTTGACCGATAGCACCATCAGCGACGCGGCGGCATCGACCCGCAGCAACGGCTGGCGCATGCTGCCGCGCCCTGCCTGGGCGGCGGTTTATTCAACTGGCCCGCAATCCTCGATCTTGCGCAACACCATTCGCGGAGCCGGCAATCTTGGCGTCTTCGTGGGCGCCAACGGCAACGTGGCGGAAAACCACGTCGCGCAGGCATGCCTTACGCTCAACGACTGCGGTGCGATCTACGGCAATTACCTCAGCAGAAATACCGACATCACCGGCAATGTGGTTGAAAACATACCCGGCAACCTGACGGGAATGCCAGGCACCCCACGGACCCACACGGTGGGCATTTATATCGATGGCGGCAACAGCGACAGCAAGTTGACGGGCAATACCGTCACCGGCGCCGACTACGGGATACAAATCCACGATTCAAACTCCATCACCATTTCAAACAACACTCTATTCGGCAACCAGCGCTTCCAGTTGTGGATGCAGGAACAGCAGCGCAACCTGCGTGCTGCAGGTGATGTGTATGGCAACAGCGCGACATCGAACCTGATGGTGCCGACCACGAGCGGCCCAGCCATGTACCTCGAATCGGAACTCGGAGACATGGTCGATTTCTCAAGCTTCAGCAACAACCACTACTCCGCGTTGTTGTCGCCGCGGATCGTCGGCGAACGGGCGCTGACGACGGACAGCAGTTACACAATCGCGGAATGGCAGGCAAGCGGGCGCGAAAGCGCGCCGCGCGCCACCGCGCCGGTCGGCTATGTATCGTTTCTGACCAGTGCCACCAACCTGCTGCCAAACGGCAATCTGGCCAACGGCAGCATCGGCTGGACCTGGTGGAACCAGACAGCGCCATTGGCCTACGCGACGCTACGCACATGCACCTTCGGCCCCTGCCTGGACCTGCGGGCCGGCGGCAGCCCCAGCCTTTTCAGCTCGCCAAATTTTTCAGTCACTGCCGGCCAGTGGTATCGCGTGAGCTTCGACGCCGCCACGGCCATTGATGGGCAAGCAATCAATGTGGTGGTGCGGCGTGGCGGTGGCGGCAACGTCGGCTACGAATACCTGATGCCATCTGCGGAAGCTTTCGCCGGAACCACCGCATGGAAACGTTACTCATTCACATTCCAGGCGACCAAAAGCGTGACAGCGGGTAACCCGATCACCCAGGAGTACGGCGCGCGCGTCGACTTTGAACGCAACCAGGCGGGCGCCGCCCTAAGCGTCGCGCGGCTCGAAATGGTGACGCTCACACCGGCCCAGGCCGCACTGCAGATCAAAATGCTGCTCAACCCGGGCAACGCGCCGGCGAACATCGACTGCGCATCCCTGGGCGTATCGGCCTCGCTGTGCGGCTACTTCGTGTACATGGACGACAACACCCGCGTGACCTGGCCCGCATCGATTGGACCGCTGCGGGGCCGCCCGATCTATACCCGCGACACCACGCTCACCGATAGCGACGGCGATGGCATCGCCGACCAGCAGGACACCTGCCCAGGTACGCCGGCCGGCCATTCGGTCAACGCCCGTGGGTGCGGGATCGCGCAATAAGTCAAGGTGCGCGACGCTGCGGCATGCGCGCCGGTGAACACGCGAAATCGAAGCCGTGTCCAGCGCGTGCTGACTTGCCGAACGCTTTAGGCAGAGCGCGCCGATCTATCTGGACATTAGTTGGCGCAGCGCGCCAAACACAAACAGCGTGTTGGTCACCAGATAGCGCCGCCAGAGCCGCCCCGGCTCGCTGGCAAGACGATGTAGCCATTCAAGCCCGCCCCCCTGCATCCACAAGGGTGCGCGCGGCACAGTACCGGCAATAAAGTCAAACGCCGCCCCGACACCAACCATCACGGCATTGACCCGGCCACGATGCTCGAGCATCCACTTTTCCTGTTTCGGGCAACCTAGGCTCACCCACACCGTGCCGGTCTCGGAGGCGTTTATCTGCGCCACAATCGCAGCATCCTCCTCGGCCGTGAGCGGGCGAAACGGCGGCGAAACGGCACCGGCGATCTTCAGTCCCGGAAACTCCTTCAACAGCGCAACCTGCAGCCTTGCCAGCGTGTCCTCGGTGCTGCCCAGAAGAAAGATCCCCTCTCCGCAGGCCGC
>JAYVME010000546.1:0-6868 GCA_043759115.1 Betaproteobacteria bacterium
AAGTAGCGATGGTAGTCGAAATACGCGCTCACAGCACACGAAAAGCTTTGTTGCAGCAGCGACCGCGGCCACGGTGCGATGCACCCCACGCCGGTTTTATCCGCTGCGCACTGACGAATTTTAACGGCAAACAGCGAAAGTCATTTTCCACAAGTCACCCGGTATAAATAATCACGTTATCGTGACTGAATGATCCAGCATTAGCGCGCGGCCTAACCGCCGAGCGTGAGTTTGCCCATCCCGTGATACTGAGCGCGGGAGAAGAAAAAATGAAACGCATGTTGTTTAACGCGACGCAGTCCGAAGAACTGCGCGTCGCGATTGTCGAAGGTCAGAAACTGCTCGACCTTGACATCGAATCCGCCGGCAAAGAGCAGCGCAAAAGCAATATCTACAAGGGTGTTATCACCCGCGTCGAACCGAGTCTCGAAGCCGCCTTCATGGATTACGGCAGCGAACGGCACGGTTTTCTTCCGTTCAAGGAAGTCGCCCGCGCCTACTTCAAGCCCGGCGTCGACGCCAGCCACGCGCGCATCCAGGATGCTCTGCGTGAAGGCCAGGAACTCATAGTCCAGGTCGACAAGGACGAGCGCGGCACCAAGGGCGCGGCGCTGACCACTTTCATCAGCCTCGCCGGCCGTTATCTCGTGCTGATGCCGAATAATCCGCGCGGTGGCGGCGTCTCGCGCCGGGTCGAAGGCGAAGAACGCGCCGAATTGCGCGATACCATCGATCAGCTCGAAGTGCCCGCGGGCATGAGCGTGATCGCACGTACCGCCGGCATTGGCCGCAACGCCGAAGAACTCGGCTGGGACCTGAATTATCTCCTGCAGTTGTGGCGTGAAATTGACAATGCCTCGAAAGGGCAGGACGGCGCCTTCCTGATTTATCAGGAATCGAGCCTGGTCATCCGCGCGATACGCGATCACTTCTCCCAGGACATTGGCGAGATCCTGATCGACACCGAAGACATCTACGAGCAGGCGCGCGCCTTCATGGGCCACGTCATGCCCGCCAACGTCAGTCGCGTAAAGCTTTACCACGACGACGTGCCGCTTTTTTCGCGTTTCCAGATCGAGCACCAGATCGAAACTGCGTTCTCGCGCCAGGTCTCGCTGCCCTCCGGCGGCGCCATCGTGATCGACCATACCGAGGCGCTGGTTTCGATCGACGTCAACTCCGCGCGCTCGACGCGCGGCGCCGACATCGAGGAGACCGCGTTTCGCACCAACCTCGAAGCGGCCGACGAACTCGCGCGCCAGTTGCGTCTGCGCGACCTCGGCGGTTTGATCGTCATCGACTTTATCGACATGGAAAGCACGCGCAATCAGCGTGAGGTCGAAAACCGCCTGCGCGATGCATTGCACGTCGACCGCGCGCGCGTGCAGACCGGCAAGATTTCGCGCTTCGGCCTGCTGGAGTTGTCGCGCCAGCGCCTGCGCCCGGCACTCGCGGAGAGCAGCCACATCCCCTGCCCGCGCTGCCATGGCACCGGCCACATCCGCGGCATCGAATCCACCGCGCTGCACATCCTGCGCATCCTGCAGGAAGAAGCGATGAAGGAGAATACGGGGGCGGTCCACGCCCAGGTGCCGGTCGATGTCGCGACCTATCTCCTGAACGAGAAGCGCGCCGAGTTCCACTCGATCGAGCAGCGGCTCAAGGTCAACGTCGTGCTGATTCCCAATATCCACCTCGAGACGCCGAACTACACGGTGACGCGCCTGAAGCACGAGGAGTTGAATCAGGCCGACCTGCCTCCGCCGAGTTACGAGATGGTCGCCATGCCGGAAAAAACCGATGGTGGCCTGCCGTCCGCGCAAACCGAGCCGGCTGCGCCGCGCCCGGAAGCCGCGGTAAAAGGCATCACGCCATCGCAACCGGCGCCGATCGTCGATCACTCGCCCAAAACCGTGGCAACGGCCGGCGCAACGCGAATCGAGCCTTCGATCATCAGCAAGATTTTTGGCTGGTTCAAGCGTCCGGCAACCGAGGTAGTCGAAACCAAACCGCTGGCGACGCGCGAGCGTCCCTCACGCAATGAGCGTGGCGAGCGTTCGGAACGCGGTCCGCGTCGCGGTCGCCCGAACGCCCCCCGCCGCGACCAAAAACGCGATGAACCGCGCGGCGATCGTCCGGCGCAGGCGTCGCGTGTCGAAGGCGGTGCCGACGGCGCGCAACGCAACCAGCCGCGCGGTCGCAACGGCGAACCGCGCCCACCCCGGGAGCCAAGACCGCCGCGTGATCCGCAGCAAGAGCAACAACGTCGGGACGCACAGCAGGCGCGCCCGCCGCGTCCATCGCGTCCGGAAGGCGGCGAGCAAGCCGCACCGGCAGCGGGTGATGTGCCGACCCAACCGCATGAGCACACGCCGCGACCCGAAGGTGAACAAGGTGAAGGCCGCGGCCGCGGCCGTCGCCGTCGCGGCGGGCGCGGCGGCCGCGATCGCGCGGAACGCAATGCCGGGCAAGCCGCCGGAGAGACATCGCCGCAAACTTCATCCGCCTTCGAACATGGCGCTGAGGGCAGTGATGTGGCCGCTATTACCGCAACCGCGGTAGCGGTTGAATCGTTCCCGACGCATCAGGTCGAAGCGCCGTATACCCCGCCCGCGCCGGTCGAAACACCGCACGTGGTGCCGGTGGAGGCCATTCAACCGGTAGAAGTCACACAACCGGTTGAAGTCATTCATCACGCAGAACCTGAGCCGCGCGAACAGCCGGTCGCCGAACCGGTTGCCGAGCGCGTCGTCGAGCACATCCCTGTCGCGCCGGTGGTCGCTGCCCCCGAAGTATCGGTAGCGCCCAAACCGGTCGTGCTACCGCCCGGTTTAGCGCAAGTCGAAACCGCGCCTGAAAAACTGCGCACCGCGGCGAGCAAGGTGGAACCGCCCGCGTCGCCGCGCCCTCCGCGCATGCGCCCGCCGCTGCCGCCGGTCAGCAATGAACCGCTGGCTCAGGTAGAAACTAGAAAGTAGTTTTATAAATCAAAATGCCGGGAACCCTCCCGGCATTTTTTATGCTCGCGGCGTCTGCCGCAAGCGCGCGACGAGGCTGTCGCTCACCACTTCGATCAAATCGAGCGCCTGCTCGAAACCCTGCGCGCCGTCGTAGTTAGGGATCCGGTGATCCTGTAAGCTTTTCGTTAAGTACTCAACGAAAAGCTTACAGGATCAGTCGCGCAATCCAGATTTTCGTGAAAGAATTATATTTCGCCGCTTACCCGCTAACTTTTTTATGATTTCACTGCAAAGCTGACATATGATCGGAACAACATGAGCATTCATACAATCGCGGTCAACCAAGACCCGCTAATGTTACGCAATGACACCGGCGGCATGACCACGCTCACGCTCAATCGTCCCAAGCAATTCAACGCACTGTCGATGGACATGCTCGATGCGCTGCAAGCAGCGCTCGATAACATCGCCGATGATCCGTCGATACGCGTGGTGATAATCGCCGCCAATGGCAAGGCGTTCTGCCCCGGGCATGACCTCAAGGAAATGCTCGCGAACCGCACCCAGGAATTCGTAGGCTCGCTGTTCGACAAATGCTGCAAGGTGATGATGAGCATCACGCGCCTGCCACAGCCGGTGATCGCGCGCGTGCACGGCATCGCGACCGCTGCCGGCTGCCAGCTCGTCGCGGCGTGCGATCTGGCGGTGGCGTCGACCGACGCGCGCTTTGCCACCTCCGGCGTGAATTTCGGGCTGTTCTGCGCCACGCCAGGCGTCGCGGTCTCGCGCAACGTTACACGCAAGCAGGCGCTGGAAATGCTGATGACGGGAGAATTCATCGATGCCGCCACCGCCCTGCAATGGGGACTGGTCAACCGCATCGCGCCGCCGGATCAACTTGACAATGCAGTGCGCGAACTTGCAGACCTGTTGTTGTCCAAACCTTCCGCCGTGCTCGCCGCCGGCAAGAAATTTTTCTACCGCCAGATCGAAATGGACATGGAGCCCGCATACAAGCTCGCAAGCCAGGTCATCACCGACAACATGCTTGGCCCGGATGCGCTCGAAGGCGTGGGCGCGTTTATCGAGAAACGCAAGCCGAAGTGGCGCGACAAAGACCGCTAAAGGGCGAAGGGGTAATCATGCGATGCAATTCGCACTGGGTTGCCGCGCTGGCAACGGCTGCGTTCGTCACGTCCGCTCTGGCGGGCGGCTCCAACTATGGCATCACGCCCGGCACGCTGCCGAATTTCTCCGGCAAAGTGACAAAGTGGCCGGCTGGGCATGATCGAATGACCCCGTTCAAGCGGCCGGTTGCGGCATGAAACGCCTGGGGTTGTTCGGCTGTGCGCTCGTTCTGTCGGTATGCGCGGCGATGGCAAGTGCGCAAACAACCCTGCTGCCGCCGGCGTGCGCGGGAAAAACCGGCGCGCAACTCGATCTATGCGTGCGTGATGTCACGCTGCCGATGGGCCCCGAGATTCTGGAACTGACTGAGCAGAAAGCCGATCCGCGGCAATTTCTCAATTGTCAGTGGGTCAATCGCGCCGATGAGGGTTTCTGCATCGCGCACAACGAAATCATTCTCGAATGCCGCACCCCCGCCAAGCACCCTGATTTCGACGCCTGCGCGAATCGCCTCATCACGCGGCCGCAACCGCCGCGCGCCGCCGACTGCACGCGCCTGCCGCCGGCACAGCGCAATCAGTGCACGTTGCGCAACAAAGTATTCAACGAATGCCTGAGCGATCCGTGGCGCTACTTCATCTGCCTCGGCGAAAAAATGAACGCCAGGTAATTCTCGAACGTCCGAAAAACCCAAATCTCGTCGTTCCCGCGTACGCGGGAACCCAGGGATATTCAAATACGCCTGGACACCCGCCTCCGCGGGTGTGACGATTGGTCAGAGGATTACTTGGGAATCCCTTGCCGGCACCGTTCAGCTTTTGTCGAGCACCAGCAAGAGCTGGTTCAGCCGCTTGACGAACCCCGCCGGATCCTCGAGTTGGCCGCCCTCCGACAACAGCGCCTGATCAAAGAGCACATGGCTCCAGTCGTCGAAGCGCTGCGTGTCGGCCTCGCGAGCGAGCCGCAGCACGAGCGGATGGCGCGGGTTGATTTCGAGAATCGGTTTCGAGGACGGCACCTTCTGCCCCGCCGCTTTTAAGAGGCGCTCCAGATTGGCGCCGAGTTCGTGCTGGTCGGCAACCAGGCACGCGGGAGACTCGGTAAGCCGCAGCGTCACGCGCACCTCTTTCACGCGGTCGCCCAGCGCTTTCTGGATTTTTTCGACCAGTTCCTTATGCTCGCCGGAGGCCTTTTCCTGCTCCTGCTTTTCGCTTTCATCCTCGAGCTTGCCCAGATCGAGTTCGCCCTTGGCGACCGACTGCAACGCCTTGCCGTCGAACTCGTGCAGGTTGCCGACCATCCATTCGTCGATGCGCTCCGACAGCAGTATCACCTCGATGCCCTTCTTGCGGAACACCTCGAGGTGCGGGCTGTTCTTCGCCGCCGCGAACGTGTCGGCCGTCACGTAGTAAATCTTGTCCTGTTCTGGCTTCATGCGCGTCACGTAGTCCGCAAACGACACGTCCTGCGTCTCGGTGTCCGCAAGCGTGGTCGCAAAGCGCAGGAGCTTCGCGATGCGCTCGCGGTTGGCGAAGTCTTCGCCCATGCCTTCCTTGAACACCTTGCCGAATTCCTGCCAGAACGTCGCGAATTTTTCCTGGTGGTTTTCGGCGAGGTCCTCCAGCATGCCGAGCACGCGCCGCACCGAGCCGCCGCGGATCGCCTCGATGTCCTTCGACTGCTGCAGGATTTCGCGCGACACGTTGAGCGGCAAATCGCTCGAATCGATCACGCCGCGCACGAATCGCAAATAATTCGGCATCAGCTGTTCGGCGTCGTCCATGATGAACACGCGCCGCACGTAGAGCTTGATGCCGCGCCGGTGCTCGCGGTCCCACAAATCAAACGGCGCCTTCGCGGGAATATAGAGGAGTTGCGTATATTCCTTGTTGCCTTCGACCCTGGCGTGGGCGTGGCAGAGCGGCGCTTCCATATCGTGCGCGACGTGCTTGTAAAATTCATCGTATTGTTCCTGCGTGATGTCCGGCTTCGGGCGCGCCCACAGCGCATTCGCCTGATTGACGGTTTCGTCCTCTGCCGTCAGCCGGTGCTCGTTCTTGTCCTTGTCCCATGCCTCTTTTTTCATCACGATCGGCAGCACGATGTGGTCGGAATATTTGCGGATGATGGTGCGCAACCGCATCCCCGCCAGCATGTCGTCCTCGCCGTCGCGCAGATGCAGAGTGACCTCGGTACCGTGCGCCGCTTTCGCCACCGGTTCGAGCGTAAATTCGCCGCCGCCGTCGGATTCCCAGCGCACGCCGGTGTCGGCGGGCAGCCCGGCGCGCCGCGTCGTCAAGGTGACCTTGTCCGCGATGATGAAAGACGAATAGAAGCCGACGCCGAATTGACCGATCAGGTTCGCGTCCTTCGCCTGCTCACCCGTCAGCTTGCTGAAAAACTCACGCGTGCCGGAACGGGCGATGGTGCCGATGTTGGCGATGACTTCCTCGCGCGACATGCCGATGCCATTGTCGGCGATCGTTAGGGTGCGCGCCGCCTTGTCAAAGCTCACATGGATTTTCAGATCCGCGTCATTTTCGAACAATTCCTTGTTTGTTAACGCCTCGAAGCGCAGCTTGTCGCAGGCGTCGGACGCGTTGGAGATCAGTTCGCGCAGGAATATTTCCTTGTTGCTGTACAAGGAGTGAATCATCAGATCCAGCAGTTGCTTTACCTCGGCCTGGAAACCGAGTGTTTCCTTGATTGCAGTCGTCATCACAAGCTCCTATTTAGCAAACTTTGAACAAATTGGGCCGCGCCCCCGGGATTTCAAGCCC
>JAYVME010000547.1:0-6860 GCA_043759115.1 Betaproteobacteria bacterium
TGACCCTCTGCAGTCGTCGATGACCGACCGCTTCTGGGAGAGTCAATTCGTCGAATCGGAGCTCGTTGTCGCTTCATTGGCACGCACTCGCCCAGTACCATGTCGCCCACTATGCTCAAAAAAGAAGTATTAGACCGAGTCGAGCTGGATGTGACTGCCTACTTGAGTGGCCGCAACCGCAAACTTGGCGAGACGCTCGATCAGCGGGCACGGGCGCTAAGCGCCGCGCAAGGCGCGCTATCGGGCGCCGCCATGATGGCGTACATCGAGGCCGCCCAGGACGAGCTGATAGCGCGTGCCGATTACATCGGCGACGCGCTCAGGCGTGCTCACCAGAACCAAGACGGCGGTTTCGATGCGCAGCTGCGAGGCGATCTAAAGGCAGATCTTGTTAGCCGCATTGCCTCAAACAGA
This sequence comes from Betaproteobacteria bacterium, assembly GCA_043759115.1. Classification (GTDB taxonomy): domain Bacteria; phylum Pseudomonadota; class Gammaproteobacteria; order Burkholderiales; family SG8-41; genus PALSA-1004. The sequence goes on from JAYVME010000547.1 coordinate 415, forward strand.
GATGATATTTTTGCATGCGTACGGCCTAGAATGGCGCGAAATACAGAGACCATTCTTCAGGATACCTTGGCGAATGTCGCTACCGAGAAGGGGGCGAGGTACCGCATCACGTTGGACGAGTATTGCGACGGGTTGGAGCGTGCGGCGAACGAGGAGAGGAAGAAAGTGCCTGACACCAACATCACCAGCCACGGACAGCAAGGCGGAATAACGGCACAGAATGTCACGGTTCATAACACAGCGCAGCCGCCACTACTGCCGCCGGAGCCCAAAAGGCCGTGGTGGAAGTCAGTGTGGGTTTGGGTTGCGGGTGCGGTGACGTTTGCGGCCGCACTCGCGAAGGTTCTGGGCTATCTCGGCGTGGCCCCTTGGGAGCACAAATGACCAGCGACAAGGACAATTACACGGTCAATATCACGAGCCACGGACAGCAAGGCGGCATTACGGCGCACACCGTCAACATTGGGCCGCAACAGCGGTCGCTATCGAGCCCCAATGCGGCGGCTTTGAAGCAGCTGATCCTCACACAGTTGCCGCGTGCAAAGCCGATTACTGTCTTCTGCATCATGGGTGACACGGAAGGTTACTACTTCGGGATGGAGATTCACGCATTCATGAAGGCCAACGGCTTCACCATGGCGGAGCCGGATGGGATCTCCCAGGGCGTCTTCATGCCGCCACCGAAAGGGCTGTCGGTTAACGATAAGGGCAGCGCACTCGAGTTTCTCGTCGGGTCGGCGAACTGATGATTTTGCGGCAACCGACTCAACCAAGTTGTGCACTCCATGCCGTACCGGATGCCCAGACCCAATGCCACAATTCATTTTCTCGATTGTCGTAGGTGTCCTTGCGGGTTGTGCTACGACCGGGAAGGCAGTTGCACAGCTGGAGGGGGAAACTGACCCAATCCGGGCGTTCGCGAACGACGGCGTTAGGGCGCTCGATGCGCTATAGCATCTTGTCCCGACGGCGATGACGTCACCGACGTGTTGGCCATACTTTTGCCAAATGACGGCCTCCTCTTAAGGTTCTTGGCCTGCTTCGCCATGGTCGTTCGTGTCGCTGCGGTTGACTCGATGCCCATGTATATGGCTGGCTGACAATCAACCAACAGAAGTGCATTGTTCGCCGGTGTTGGCAGTTCTCATGTTGACTTCATCGAGATTCCCCTCATGGGGGTCTTTTTGGTCACGATCCGCCATTCGCGGTGATCCACGCAGCGTAGGACAGCATGAAGCCTTGCAGGAACTTCCGCGTGCCGTCGTTGACGAGCTTGCTGTTCGCATCAAACAACTTGTCGGCGCCACCGATGTAGGCCTCCGGCTGCGCCATAGTGGGAACGTTTAAGAACACCAGCGACTGCCGCAGATGATGGTTGGCGCCGAACCCGCCGATACCGCCGGGCGAGGCACTGACGACCGCGCCCGGCTTACCGCTCCATGCGCTCTTGCCATAGGGCCGCGAGCCGACATCGATGGCGTTCTTCAGCGCGGCTGGCACCGAGCGGTTATGCTCGGGCGTGACGAACAGAACCGCGTCGGCCGCCCTGATGCGTTCGCGAAACGCCGTCCAGGCTTCCGGAGGCTTTTCATCACCATCCTGGTTATAGATAGGCAATTGTCCGATTTCGACAATGCTAAGTTTCACCGAGGCGGGCGCAAGTTCTGCGAGCGCGTTGGCGACCTTTCGATTAATCGACTCCTTCCTCAGGCTGCCGACAATGACGGCTACGTCGAGTACCTTATTCATAGTGAATCCCTTTCTGTTAGCATATGACTTAGCGGCTGCGTTTCATCCAATCTGCACCGACAACATCGAAATCGATCCGCCATCGACGCCCTCGACCGGAAAACGGATGCTTTCTTTGCTCTGCCGCGCGGCGAGGACATAGAGAAGCGGCAAATAATGATCCGGTGTCGGTATCGACAGTGCCGCGTCTGACCCGAGCCTGTCGTAGTTCACGAGAGGCTTGTAATCGCCTGCAAGCATGATGTCCTTGACGGCGCTTTCAAAGCGCGCCGCCCAATCGTAGGGATCGCGCGGATGCCCGCCCCAAGCATAGGTGCGAAGGTTGTGCACGATGTTGCCGCTGCCGACGATCAGCACGCCCTCCTCGCGGAGCGGCGCCAGCTTCTTGCCGATCTCAAAATGAAAGGACGCGGGTTTCGTCTCGTCGATGCTGAGCTGGACGACGGGAATGTCAGCCGCGGGATAAACGTGTCGCAGCACGGACCATGTGCCGTGATCGAGACCCCATGAATTGTCGAGCTTCACGTCCAGTGGCGCCAGAAGCTGCTGAACCCGGCGGGCAAGCGCAGGATCGCCGGGAGCCGGGTACTGCACCTGATAAAGTTCCGGCGGAAACCCGCCGAAGTCGTGGATGGTGCGCGGCGCGGTTGTGACCGTGACACCGGTTTCGGGCACGTACCAGTGCGCTGAGATCGACAGGATTGCCTTTGGCTTGGGCGTCTCCGCCCCCATCCGCCGCCACGCGTCGGTATAGTTGTTATGCGTGACGGCGTTCATCGGATTGCCGTGACCGAAAAAGACTGTGGGCAGCACGTTGGTCATCCGCTTGCCTTTTCTTCTTATCGATTGCTCACGGCGCGACGCCGATCTGTTTCATGAATGTCTGGTTGTCCCAGAACAGGTATTCCTCGTACATGGTGCCGTTCTTCCAGTGACCCACGGTGCACATGACGAGCTTGAAAGCCTTGCCCGTCGGTGCAATCGTCTTGCCATCACCAATCGGCATGGGCTGCGTGAAGGTCCCTTCCATCATGCCGATGACGCTGGTCCATTCGCCATTGGCGATTTTGACCGGATGTTCTTGGATACGCGTGTCGGGGGCATAAACAAACATGGCCTTGAGGTCTTCGATGTGCTTGGCTAGACCATGGGTCACATGGCCATCGGGCCAATGCACAGCAATATCTTCCGAGTGGCTTTCCTTGAAGCGATCCCATTTCTGGTGGGTGAATATTTCAAAGTCGAGCGTATCGAACTTGGCGATGTGTGCCTGGGCGAGCTTTTCTGCAGTCTTGTAATGAGCGAGATCGGTATCGGCGGCACGGACTGGTGACACAGTCATGAACGCCAGAGCAGCGATGGCGGCCCCGATGCGGGCGCGTTGGACGAAGATCGATGAATTGAACATACAAATACTCCTTGTTAGATTAGAACTTGCCGTTTTGGTTCTGCCAGTCCGTACGCGGCGGGATCGATTCAATCACATCCCAGTGCTCGACGATCTTGCTATTCTGAACGCGGAACAGATCGTAGAACGAGGAATGGCGATTAGCGAAGTGGCCCTCACTGACGGCCAACACGAAATTGCCTTCGCCCAGCACACGATGTAAGCGGTCGTACTTCATCGTCACGCCTTGTGTTGCCATCGCTTGTAGGGCTGCGCCCAGGCCCGAGAGTCCGTCGGCAATTTGCGGATTGTGCTGGACGTAGTTGTCACCTGCGAAGTAACCCACGAGTCTATCCATCCGGCCGTTGACCAGGATGTCGTCCACGAAGGCGCGTACCAGCCTCTTGTTAGCTTCTGTATGGCTCATGTCGCCGGCTTGGCTCTCGCCATCGAGCATGCTGTGGCCACTCGGGTTCGGCGTCGCGGGCTTTTCTTGTAAGTTATCCCAGTGTTCGACGATTTGGCCGTTTTCAAACCGGAAGATGTCGAATCCGATTTTGGGGCCGAAGAAGTTGTAGTCAGTATGCGCAAAGACGAAGTCTCCGTCCTGGAACACCCGCACCGTGTCAACCCTCGCTGAACCTTTGGGTAACTGCTGCAGTACCGCGCCGAAGCCCGCCAGGCCGTCACCGACCGCAAGGTTGTGTTGGATGTACTTGTCCGAGTTGATATAGGCCACTGGCCTGCCATCGCCGGTTTCGATGCTCTTGAGCAGCTCGACGACTTGTTGCTTTTGAGTGGTGGCCATGATGTTTCCCTCTGTTGGTCATTTCCGGAAGCTGTTCCGCGAGGCACGGCCGACGCAGCGGCTAGCTCATTGATGGCCAAGTTACAGGAGAGCGATCGAGCCTTCGAGGTAAAAACCACTACAACTAATGGTAATAATGGGACAAACTGAATGAATGAGAAAGAACTTCGCGGCTATCGCACGGCTTCTGCTGGTGCATTACGCGGCGCCGGCAAGTTATGAGTTGGACGTGGAGATATTTCCACTCTCTGAGTTCAGGCGTCGCGTGAGTGCGGCACATCTGCGCACGCCGCAGCGCGTGGACTTCCACGTACTCTTGTATGTCACGCGCGGCCAATGTATGCACATGGTGGATTTCCAATCCTTCCGCTGCAAGCGAGGCACGCTACTGGTGTTAGGTCCGGGGCAGATTCAGCGCTTTGACTCCAGTTCGAGTACCTGGGAAGGTTGGATGGCAATATGGCGTCCGGAATTCCTGCAAGGTCGGGCGACCACGACGCTCAGAAGCGATCTAGAGGTCTTCCATCAGTTGGCCGACCTGGCCGTTTGTCGACAGCTCAGTGGCAGTGAGCGAGTAGCCATGGGCGAGGGTCTCAATCGCATGGCGAACGATGCGCGGCGGCGCGTCAACGCCGCGGCATTGCAGTCATTGTTGCGCCATCAGCTGCAGGCATTGCTGATCCGACTGCACCTCATCCAGGCAAAGGCCGAGTCCAGCACAGCGGCGGCCCCCGCTGTCTTGCAGCGGTTCAAGCGCTTTCAGCTCGCCGTCGAACAGAAACTCCACCGCCTACATCGGATTGCCGACTACGCCGAACTGCTGGGATGCTCGCAGAAGAGCCTGCAGCGCGCTACGCAGCAGGTGGTAGGCGTCAGTGCAAAAGGCTTCCTGGCTCAGAGGATCGTGTTGGAGGCCAAGCGACTGTTGGTCCATACCGGAGAGTCGGTGTCCGTCATTGCAGAGAGACTCGGATTTGATGAAGCCACCAATTTCGTCAAGTTCTTTCGGCGCGAAGCGGGCGCAGCGCCAGGCGCCTTTAGACGAGAGCACATGGTTTTGAGTCGGCGCTCTGAATGACCGTACCCGGGCAGCCCACCTTGGCGTGCCTATGGCCGCTACGGGCCGATACCGTACCTTCAGGCCCCTTGATCTCGAGGCCCGCTCCCGTGCACGACTAATCACCGCGGAGTGAGTGGGGAAGATTGATTCATAAGCAAATGACTCTGTTGACTGCACGATTGCCGGCTTGCACGCAGGCTGCGAGGCGATTGCGCAGAGCGGAACATTGCCAACGAAGCGCCCGGTATCGCTATGCTCCGTTGATGATCAGCAAGGCCCACAGCCACCCAGGGCAACCTGCACGTCACGGCGTGGCGCGGGTGATTTCCAAACTCGGCCTGGGCTCGCGCACCCAGGCGGCGCAATGGGTGCGAGCGGGGCGGGTGCGCGTCAACGGCCGGGTTGTGCGCGATGGCGAATATCCAGTGCAGCAGGGCACGGATCGGGTCGAGGTGGATGAGAGGGAGCTGAAGCCTGCCGCGCGCGTGGTCCTGATGTTGAACAAGCCGCGCGGACTGGTGAGCACGCGCCAGGATGAGCAGGGGCGCGAGACGGTGTATCGCTGCTTCGATGGCGCCGCGTTGCCGTGGCTGGCGCCCGTGGGGCGGCTCGACAAAGCCAGCGAGGGCCTGCTGCTGTTCAGCAATGATCCGGCCTGGGCGGCGGGCATTACGGCTCCCGGATCGGGCCCGGACAAGACCTATCACGTACAGATAGACCGCGTGCCCGATGCCGCGTTTGTGGCGGCGCTCAGGCATGGTGTTTTGCAGGACAAAGAGTTACTGAATTTCAAATCGGTGCGTACTTTGCGGGCTGGTAATAGAAACGCGTGGCTGGAAATAACTCTGGATGAGGGCCGCAACCGCCAGATTCGTCGCGTACTCGAGGCTTTTGGTGCCGCCACGCAGCGTCTGGTGCGCGTAGCGATCGGCCCACTGAAACTCGGCGATCTGCCGAAGGGCAAATGGCGGCTGCTGAGCGAGCCGGAGATCGCATCGTTGTGAGCGCCAGACTGCTGCCGCTCCTGACTTTGCCGGTACACAGGCAACTGCTCGCGGCGCGCGCAGCGGGCGCACCTGAAGCGAGCTGCTCACTCGATTTAGGGCGTAGCACGACCAGAGTGGCGATCGGCCCGCAATCCTGGAACTGGAACGATCAGCACTTCCCTTACCTTGAGGTTTGCAAGGATCGCACTGTCTATTACTGGAGCGGCGCCGCCTTTCAGGCGGTATCGCGCTATACGAACGCGCTGATAAAGCTGGTGCCCACACAATGGGGACCGCCCACCTTCGAAATCGATGGCATCAAGATGCTGCCGACGGCGCAGGTCTCACCGTACGACGACGCGCAGCGCAAAGTGGCGTTGATTCAGCCGCGTGGCAAAACCATTCTCGATACCTGCGCTGGCCTGGGCTATTTCGCCGCCTGGTGTCTGCGCGGCG
>JAYVME010000548.1:0-2891 GCA_043759115.1 Betaproteobacteria bacterium
CAGCAGGGTCGAAGTGGTGCCGCCGTATTTTTCGGTCAAGGAAGCGGTGTTCCCGTTCATCAAGTTTCCGGGCGCCGACACCATCCTCGGTCCGGAAATGAAATCCACGGGCGAAGTGATGGGGGTGGGTGCGAGTTTCGGTGAAGCGTTCGTGAAATCGCAGCTCGCGGCGGGTGATCGTCTGCCGGAGTCGGGCAAGGTATTCATCAGCGTGCGCGATGCCGACAAGCCGGCGGCGGTGACGATTGCGCGCGAACTCGTGGCGCTGGGTTTTCAGCTCGTGGCGACGCGTGGCACTGCCGCCGCGCTTGCCGCCGACGGCCTGGCGGTGCTGCCGATCAACAAGGTTGCCGAGGGGCGTCCGCACGTGGTCGATATGATCAAGAACGGCGACGTGGTGCTGATCGTGAATACGGTCGAAGAAAAACGCACCGCGGTACGCGATTCCTACGTGATTCGGCGTGCTGCGTTGCAGGCACGCATCACGCTATATACGACCCTGGCAGGCGCGCGTGCCGCCTGCACCGGAATGCGCCAGTCGCGCGAACTGACTGCCTATGATCTGCAGGGGTTGCATCGCCGTATTGCAGCCGCAGTACGGTAACGACGTAACGGACGATTATGGCGAAAACTCCATTGACGGTGGTCGGCGCGGAGAAGATGCGCGTCGAACTGCATGAATTGAAAACGGTGCAACGGCCTGCCATCATCGCCGCGATCGCGGAGGCGCGCGCGCACGGCGATTTGTCGGAGAACGCCGAGTACGCGGCGGCCAAGGAGCGGCAGAGCTTCATCGAGGGGCGCATTGCCGAGGTCGAGAGCAAACTGTCCAACGCGCAAATCATCGACCCCGCGAAGATCGACGCGGATGGCGGCTGCGTGTTCGGCGCGACGATCGAACTCGAAGATATGAACGGCGGCGAGGTTGTCACCTATCAGATCGTCGGCGACGACGAAGCCGACATCAAGAAAAGCAAGATTTCAATCAGTTCGCCGATCGCGCGCGCGCTGATAGGCAAGCATGCGGGTGACGTCGCCGAGGTGCAGGCGCCGGGCGGCGTGCGCGAATACGAAATCCTGGACGTGAAATACATCTAACCGCGCAATGAAATCGCTCACCGAAGGCATCTACGCACTGGCGCTTACGTTGTGGGTGGGCGGCCTGTGGGTGAGCGGCCTGATGGTCGCGCCCATGCTGTTTCACGCCTTGGCCGACCGCGCGCTGTTTGGAGCCGTCGCCGGCAGGCTGTTTACACTAATGGCCTATACCGGCATAGCTTGCGCAGCCTACCTGCTGCTGTTCCGCCTGGTTCGTTTCGGCGGCGCGTGTTTGAGGCACGGCATATTCTGGATAGTACTGACGATGCTGGTGCTGACGCTTGTCGGCGAATTCGGCGTGCAGCCGGTGCTCGCAAGTTTCAAGGATCAGGCGTTGCCGAAGGAAGTGATGGAAAGCGTATTGCGCGATCGGTTCGCCGCATGGCACGGGGTGGCCAGCGTGTTATATCTGATGCAGTGCGTGCTGGGCGTGCTGCTGGTGTGGTTGCACGCGCGCAGTTCGCGCTGATCGCTGAACTGCGTGAGGCGTGAGGCGTGAGGCGTGAGGAGTGAGGAGTGAGGCGAGAAAGCCGAACCGTCTTACCCGCCTATCGCCTATCGCCTATCGCCTCACGTCCAACGCTGAGGCGCGCGGCGCGTCAGCGTTGGAAGCTGCGCTTGGTGCGGCGGGCCGGCTTCGGTCTGGGTTTGGTTTTCTTCTTCGGTGCGGCGACTGCTTGTTCCGGGCGCGGGCGGTAGACGACCAGTATCTTGCCGATATGCTGCACGGAGGCCGCATGCAGGGTGGCGCAGATTTCGCCCAGAAACCGGTCGCGCGTCGCATGCTCGTCGGACATTACGCGGATCTTGATCAGTTCGTGACTGGCAAGATTGCGGTGGATTTCGTTGAGCACCGTGGTGGTCAGGCCGGCATCGCCGATCATCACGACCGGAGCAAGGTCGTGGGCACGGGCGCGCAACGCGCGGCGTTGAGTTGAAATGAGTTCAAGGATCATGGCTGCATCCTAACCGATGAAACGAACCAAGACCAGCAAACAGTGGATGATGGAACACGTCAACGACGTGTACGTCCAGCGTGCGAAGGCCGAAGGCTATCGTTCGCGGGCCGCCTACAAGTTGATTGAAGTCGCCGCGCGCGACAAGCTGCTCAGGTCGGGCCTGGTGGTGGTGGATCTCGGCGCCGCGCCCGGCGGCTGGTCGCAGGTTGCCGCCGCCAAAACCGGTGCGCAGGGGCGCGTCATCGCGCTGGATCTCCTGCCGATGGAGCCGCTGCGCAATGTGACCTTCCTGCAGGGCGATTTTCGTGACGATACGGTGGTGCAGGCGCTCGAGCAGGAACTGGCGGGCCGCCCGATAGACCTTGTATTAAGCGATATGTCGCCCAATATCAGCGGTATCGCGTTGAGCGACCAGGCGCGTGCCATGTACCTGGCTGAACTCGCGCTCGAATTTGCCGTAAAGCAGTTGAAACCTGGCGGCAGTCTGCTGGTCAAAGTGTTCCAGGGTTCTGGATTTCAAGAGTTTTTGCGCGAGATGCGCAGCCGGTTCGCACACGTCGTCACGCGCAAGCCCGAAGCATCGCGCGGTCGCAGCAACGAGCTTTACCTGTTGGGCAAGGACTGTAAAGGCGGGCGCTGATGCGGGTGTGGACGGGGTGGCGCCGATACTAACATTCGGCACGGAAAGGGTTTAGAATTAAAACAGATACGTGTCTTCGCCGGACCGAAATTGATAAGGAAAACAGTTGAATAATCTGATTAAAAATGTGGCAATCTGGCTGGTCATTGCGCTGGTGCTGATGACGGTATTCAATCAGTTCAGCAACCGGCAGG
>JAYVME010000549.1:0-2890 GCA_043759115.1 Betaproteobacteria bacterium
CCTGGTAACCCTTGAAGGTCAGGAGGTCGGCGAGCATCTTGACGTTGAGCGGCGTGTCGTCGACGACCAGAATCTTTTTCAGGACGGCGGTCACGCGGCACCCGCGTGTTTTTTCAGAGTGGCGGCGACGGTTTCTAGAAATTCCTTGACGTTGATCGGCTTGGTTTGCAGGCCGTCGAATCCCGCGTCGATAATTCTTTTGCGGTCTTCGGTCATCGCCGACGCGGTGACCGCGATGATCGGTATCGAACTCGTCCGCGGGTCGGCGCGCAGCACCTTGAACGCCTCGATGCCGTTCATGCCCGGCAGATGAAAATCCAGCAGTATTCGCGCCGGCATTTTCTCTTTCGCCAGCCGGATACCTTCCTCGGCGGTTTCAGTCTCCAGCAGCGGATAACCCTTGAACTGCAGGATATCGCGCACCAGCTTGCGGTTTTTTTCGTTGTCTTCGACGATCAGGATCAGTTCATTCGCCATGCTTATTCCTCAAAAACACAAATTCGTAACCGCCGATAAACGCCGATGGACACCGATAAGATCAAGTAAAGAGTTGTGTATCGTAACTGCAAGACTTGAAAATTGGGACGCGATGTCCATTTTTATCAAGTGTCCGGTTTTCATGTGTTTCATCGGCGTCTATCGGCGTTCATCGGCGGTTGCATTAAGGTTTAGGCAGTAGCGACGGCAACCGCCTGCGCCGTGACCGGCAGGGTAAAGAAGAATGTCGAGCCTTTGCCGATTTCGCTCGTCACCCATATTTTTCCGCCGTGCAGTTCGACGAATTTTTTGGTCAGGGCGAGGCCCAGTCCCGTGCCTTCCGCCTTTTTCGTGTAGTCGGTGCCGACCTGGCGGAACTCCTCGAATACCGCCTCGCAGTCTTCCGGCGCGATGCCGATGCCGGTATCGGTCACGCTGATTTCGACCATGCTGTCATGCAGGCGCGCCGCCACGGTAATGCGGCCGCTTTCCGGCGTGAATTTTACGGCATTCGAGAGCAGGTTCAGCAGTATCTGCTTGACCTTGCGCTCGTCGCCCTTGATGTCGGTGACCTCTGCCGCGACCGCCGCCTGCAGTTCGATGCTGTGCCGCCCGGCGCGCTCCTTGATCAGCGTCAGCGCGTTGTCGATCGCCGCCGCCACATTAAATGTCTCGAGGTCGAGTTCCATGCGCCCGGCCTCGACCTTCGACAGATCGAGGATGTCGTTGATGAGCGACAGCAAATGCTTGCCGGAGCCGTGGATGTCGTTGATGTACTCCTCCTGTTTCTCGTTCATCTCGCCGAACATGTGCTCCTGCAATACTTCGGAGAAGCCAATGATCGCATTGAGCGGTGTGCGCAATTCGTGCGACATGTTGGCGAGGAATTCAGACTTGTGCTGATTGGCGACCTGGAGCTGGAGGCTTTTCTCCTGAATTTCCTTGAACAGCCGCACGTTCTCGATTGCGATTACGGCCTGATTGGCAAAGGTACTGACGAGTTCAATCTGCCTTTGCGAGAACTCGCGGACTTCGGGACGATAAATAGTGATCCCGCCGATGACTTTTCCGTCCTTGAGTATTGGTACCAGAAGATAGGTGCGCACGCCACCCAGTTTTTCCATGAGGACGAACCTTTCGACGCCGTCGCGAAACCCGGGCGTCTCCCGGTAGTCCGGCATTTGAACCGATTGCCGCTCTGCTATCATGCGGCCGGTGCCGCCTTCTTCCGAAGATGGCACAAACGGGCCTCGGCTCATGATCCATGCGGCGAAATCGGCGCTGGCGCCGCGGTGCGCAACGGTCTGATATCTTTCTCCGTCATATAACCCAAGTAAGCCGATATGCGCCTCGCACAAACGTGTCGCGTTCTCGAGGATGGCTTCAAAAACCGGCTGTAGATCGGTGTGGGAACCGCTGATGACTTGCAGGATTCCGTTCGTCGCTGTTTGCTGTTCGAGCGTTTCGCTTAATTCGGCGGTGCGTGCCTCGACTTTGCGTTCGAGGCCTGCGTAAGAATCCTTCAGCCGCGCGGCCATCGTGTTGAACTGGACGGCGAGCGCTTCGAGTTCATCACCCGTGTGGACCGCGATGTCCTGATCAAGTTCACCCGCGCCGATGCGGGCGGCGCCTTCCGTCACCGCGCGGATCGGTTCGACCATGCGGCGCGCGACCAAGAGGCTCGCCACCACCGACAGCACGAGACCCGCCAGCAGCAGGATGCCGGTGCGTTTAAGTGATTCGTACAAGGGCGCGAATGCTTCTGCAATCGGTTGCTCGACAAACACATGCCAGCCGAGTGACTGGATGCTCGCAAAGGCGGCGAGCACTTCGCCACCCTGCAGGTTGCGCGCGATGCTGACGCGCTCAGTGCCGCCGTCCTGCGTGCCGAGCGCGGCCTTGATCTGCGGCAGCGTTTCAAGATCGGATTTCTGCAGGACCTGGCTGATGTCGGGATGCGCGATCAGTCGGCCGCGCGAGTCGATGACGTAAGCCAGGCCTTTGTCGCCGATCTTGATGCGCGAAATGACGTCCCAGATAAACTTCAGATTGACCTCGGCGACCGTGATGCCGGCTTCCTCGCTGATGCCCGCCATCGCAATCGTCATGTACGGTTCGGTTTCCTTGCGGAAATAAACCGGGCTGAAATAAATCTTGCCCGACTTCGGCACGGTAAATCGCGGGTCCTTTGTAAAATCCTCGATGCCGCCCGACACGTCCATGCCAAGCCGCGACACGCGCAGCTTCACGGCGCCTACACGGTCGATCTGCACCACGTCGGTGATGGATGGAACCTGGCGCAGCAATTTCAGGTAATCGAAGCGGCGCTGCTCCGGATTGGCCGCGCCCACCTGCGGCAGCCGCATCCAGCCGATCTGATGTTCGATCTCCGACACGTAGGCTTCGATGCGTG
>JAYVME010000550.1:0-2885 GCA_043759115.1 Betaproteobacteria bacterium
TGCTCCGGATAGCCGGGATGGCGCTGATCGAGATTGACCGCGATGATGTCGAATTCGATCGGCGCGTGCGTGCGCAAGCTGAGAAGAACATCGAGCAGCGCGTAGCTGTCTTTGCCGCCCGACAGGCACACCATCACGCGGTCGCCGGCGCGGATCATGTCGTAATCGCCGATTGCCTGCCCAACCAGCCGGCGCAGGCGCTTGGCCAGCTTGTTGGCTTCGTAGAGTTGCTTGGGACCGAGAGTGTTGCCCTCACCCTCAATCCCTCTCCCAGAGGGAGAGGGAAGCGAAGTGTTCCCTTCTCGATTCACACCGCCGCGCGTCGGCGCCTCGACGCCCCCTTCTCCTCCCGGGAGAAGGGCTGAGGATGAGGGAGCACGGTCGTTCGTGCCTGGGAGAAGGGTCGGGGATGAGGGACGGGACGCGTTCACAGCGTGATGCTCCGTCCGCCGTCCACCGCGATCACCTGTCCCGTCACATAAGGTGCCGCCGCGACCAGAAACCCGACCGCCTGCGCAATATCGTCGGGCTCGCCGGCGCGTTTCAACGCGGTCTGATTGACGATGCGCTGGCGCGACAATTCGTCGGACCAGGCGTCGCCCTCCGGCCACAGGATGGTGCCGGGCGCGATGCCATTCACGCGTACTTCAGGGCCTAGCTCGCGAGCGAGCGAGCGCGTCAACGCCAGCAATCCGCCCTTGGCAACCGTGTAGACGACGTAATTCTTCATCGGAAATTCAGCATGGATGTCGACGATATTGACAATGCAGCCGTGGCGCTTGCGCAGTTCCCCCGCCGCCGCCTGCGCCAAAAACAGCGGCGCCTTGAGATTGGTGCCGATAAGATCGTCCCACGCTTTCTCGGTGATCTCGCCGATCGCGGTCGGAAAAAAACTGGACGCATTGTTGATCAGAATGTCGAGGCTGCCGAACGCTTTGACGGTGGTTTTCACCAGATCGGGAAGACTTGCGCTGGTGAGCAAATCGGCCTTGATCAGGGACACGGAGTCGGTGCGCAGCGCATTGAGTTCGTGCTGCACGGCACGCGCTTCCGCCACCGATGCACGATAATGCAACATCAGGTTCGCGCCCTGCGCGTGCAAGTGCCGGCAGATCGCCGCGCCCACGCGTTTCGCGCCGCCAGTGACCAGCGCCGTTTTGCCCGCCAGCGGACCGTTCGTCGATTGCGTCATGGTATACATTGTACGGGAAGCTCCGATTCAGGTTTTATTTAATCAAAGCTTCCCCTAAAGTGGGGGATATACAAGGGGCGCGCCTGAGCGCGGAGCAGGGACCCGCTTGTTCACAGACCCCTATAAGCTATTAACCTCATGCGCTTGCTACCCGCCCATTTGTCGCAGCTTCCCGCGCCTGCCGCCGACGCGGTAGCGCACAGCGAGCGTTTGCGCCACGCGATCGCCGGCGAAATCTCCGCCGGCGGCGGCTGGTTGAGCTTCGCGCGCTACATGGAACTCGCGCTGCATGCGCCAGGCCTCGGCTACTACAGCGCCGGCGCCAGCAAGCTCGGCGCCGCGGGCGACTTTGTCACCGCGCCGGAATTGGGCGGACTCTTTGGCCGCACGCTGGCACGCCAGGCGGCGCAGATTCTGCGGGCCGGCGTCAATGACATCGTCGAGTTGGGCGCGGGCAGCGGCAAACTCGCGCGCGACCTCCTGACGGAACTTGCCGCGCTCGATTGCCTGCCCCAACGCTACCTGATTCTCGAAACCAGCGCCGATTTGCGGCGGCGCCAGCAAACATTGCTGCAGCACGAATTGCCGCGGCTTGTCCGGCGCGTTACATGGCTGGATGAGTTGCCGTTAGCACTCAACGCGCTCGTTATCGGCAATGAAGTGCTCGACGCGATGCCCGTGCACGTGATCACCACCGGCGGCGCCGGCATCGAGGAATGCGGTGTCGCGGTCTCCGGCGCATCGTTTGAGTGGCGCACGCGACCGGCGACCGGTCTCTTGCGCGAAATGGCACTGGCGCTCGGCCTGCCGCCAGGCTATACCACTGAAATAAACCTTGCCGCGCGATCGTTCATGCGTTCGCTGGCAGCCGCGCTGGAACGCGGCGTCATCCTGCTCATCGACTACGGCTTTCCGGCGCGCGAGTACTATCATCCGCAACGCAGCGCCGGCACGCTGATGTGTCATTACCGCCATCACGCGCACGCTGACCCGTTGTGCCTGGTCGGGTTGCAAGATATTACCGCGCACGTCGATTTCAGCGCCATCGCCGATGCCGCCCTGGAGTCCGGGCTCGATCTCCTCGGCTATGCAAACCAGGCGCAGTTCCTGATTAATTGCGGCATCACCGACGTGCTCGCCGCGACACGGGCTGAAAACGTCGCCGCCTATCTGCCGCTTTCAGCGCAAGCGCAAAAGCTGACGAGTCCGGCGGAAATGGGCGAACTCTTCAAAGCGATTGCGTTCGGCAAAAACCATCGCGTGCCGCTGACGGGCTTCACCCGCGGAGACAAACAACGGCTGCTGTAGAATAGAGCCGTAAATTCATAGCCGGCGCGCCACGCCATGCTCACCAGCAAAAATATCCTGCGCATCACCTTCGTCCTCGTGACCATCGGCGGGGCGGGGTTTTTCGCGTTGAAAAAATTGCAGGGGCCGGCCGTCGAGGTCGTGCGCGCGCAGGCCGGCCCCTTCGAGCATTCGATCGTGGTCAGCGGGCGGGTGCAGGCGCCCAACCGGATCGAGATAGGCTCCGTGATCACGGGCCGGGTCGAGAAAGTGCTGGTCGAAGAAGGCGCGATTGTGAAGGCCGGCCAACCGCTGATCCTGCTTGAAACGAGCGAACTCAAGGCCGCACTGGACCAGGCGCGCGCCGCCGACGGTAGCGCACAGGCACGCATAGCGACCGTGCGGG
>JAYVME010000551.1:0-2879 GCA_043759115.1 Betaproteobacteria bacterium
GGGATTCTTGAGGTCCAGCGTGACACTCTTCTTGTTGCGGTGGAGCATCATGAAGAGCACGCTCTCGTTGCCGACGTACGGGTAACCGCCGCGCGCCTCCGTCTTCTGACGCGGGTTTTCGATCTTGATGACCTCAGCGCCCATGTCGCCCAGCATCATCCCGCAGTACGGTCCGGCCCACGCGTGCGTGAGTTCGATGACGCGCACGCCTTCCAGCGCGCCGGTGGTCATGATGCCGCCTTTATTCCAGCTTCGATCCAATTGCGTGCCGCCGACGGTTGCCCGGCGCTCGCGGTGCCGGCCGAGGTCTTGCGGCCATCCTGGTTTTCACACCAGATTTGCAGCGTCACGCGCGGCTTGCCGTCCGCCACGCCGATTTCCGTCACCAGTCCGTTCGCCGTCAGTCGATCGCCGGCGTAGACCGGATGTATATACCGCGCCGAGATTTTTCCGCCGTAGACCCAGGCGTCGCCGAAATTGCGCTCCATCATTTCGTGCAGAAACGCCATCTGGTTCTGGCCGGACGCGATGGTGCGTTGTATCCCGTCCGCCTTGGCGACGTTGATGTCGCTGTGCGAATTGCGGCCGCGGTCCCACACCACTTTCTCGAATTCAATCATTTTCTCGTCGGTCACTTCGTGCGTCACCGGTTGCAGGCGATCGCCGACATTCAGTTGCGCCGCCATCATGCCCCCCATTTCTTGGCGATCTTGGCGTGCGCCGCCTCTTTGCCGACCTCGCGGGCAAGACCCACGAGGCGGCTTTTTTCGATTAGGCGGCCATCTTCATCGACCGCAGTCGCTTCGACGATAAGATAAGCATTACCGCGGCGCACGTACTTGTCGGCGATGCGGCCCGTGATGGTGATGCGCTTGTCCGCGACCGGCGGGTTGTAGTATTCGGAATCGTGTCCCATGTTGGGCACGCGCATCACGGCGGCGTACTTGCGATAGAAGAGGTTGGCCGGATGGCGCGCGGCGACCGTCGGATAAGCGGCGTGCGGATTGTCCACCACGCGCCGGTAATCGGCCATCATCTGCGCCGTCAGCACGTAGTCGAGCGATCCGAGATCGTCGCCGACGGGTATCGAGTCCCACACCTTGCTGGTGCTTGCTTCTTCGCTCACAAAGTTTCTCCTCGCAAAAATAATGTCACGCGGGCGGGCATCGTCGCCCGCTGCCGGTGACCGTCAGCTAACGTTTGGCTTGCAGCGCTTCGAGCCGGTAGCGCAACCCGTTCTGCAAATGCGCGCGCACCGCTTTTTCCGCGCGCTGCGGGTTGCGGGCGCGCAACGCCTGCAGAATTTCCGAATGCTCTTCGACCGCGCTTTTCAGATCGGTGCGCGGATTGATGGTGCGGCCGAGCCCGCGAAAGAGTTCGATCTGGTGCTGCATGCCTTCGATCACGCGGATCAGGCGCGCGTTTTTCGAGGCATGGATGAACATGTTGTGAAAATCGCGCCCGAGCCGCCGCCATTTGCCCGGATCTTCCTGACGCAGCGCGGGGCGCGCGCGGTAACGGCCCAATTGCTCCTCGTGATGATCGAGGTGCTCGTCGGCGATGTTCGCGCAGGCCAGGCGCGCGGCGAGCGGCTCCAGCCCTTCGCGCACCTCGTAAATCTCGATCATGTCTTCGATCGAATACGAGGCGACGAACGCGCCTTTGCCTTCGACCACGCGTACCAGGCCTTCGCGCTCGAGGCGGAATATGGTTTCCCGGATCGGTGTGCGGCTGACCCCCAGGCGTTCGGCGAGCGGGCGTTCCACCAGCGGCTCGCCGCCCGCGAGTTCGCCGTCGAGGATCATCAGCTTTAGTTTTTCGTACAGGCCCGGACCCGCGTTGGCGGGGACGATTTTGCGTGCGGTGACGGGTGACATGCATTTAGAATACCGTTGGTATACCAAAACGTCAAGCAGCGTTTTTCGGGCCCTGCGGTACAATGCGCCGCTCCCTATGCCCCGACCCCGCAGCCACGACCCCCAACAGCGGCTCGCCAACCTGCCGCGCCCGACTTATCCCGACGAACTGCCGGTGGTGGCGCGGCGCGACGAGATCGCGCACACAATAGAGGCGAACCAGGTCGTCATCGTGTGCGGCGAGACCGGGTCGGGCAAGACCACGCAACTGCCGAAAATCTGCCTCGATATCCAGCGCGGCGTCCACGGCCTGATCGGCCATACGCAGCCGCGCCGCATCGCCGCGCGCACCGTCGCCTCGCGCATAGCGCAGGAACTCAAAAGTCCGCTCGGCCACGCGGTCGGCTACAAGATACGTTTTTCCGACCGCATCTCGGCGGACACTTACATCAAGCTCCTGACGGACGGCATCCTGCTCGCCGAAACGCAGGGCGACCGTTTGCTCAAGGCGTACGACACGCTGATCATCGACGAAGCGCACGAGCGCAGCCTCAACATCGATTTCCTGCTCGGCTATCTAAAGCAAATCCTGCCGCAGCGGCCCGATCTCAAAATCATCGTCACCTCCGCAACGATAGACGCCGAACGCTTTGCAAAGCATTTCGCGCACGGGGACAAGCCGGCGCCGGTGATCGAGGTGTCGGGACGCATGTATCCGGTCGAAATGCGCTACCGGCCGCTGAAATCGAAAGACGCGGACGACGACGAACACCAGGACATGGAGGATGCGATCGTCGATGCGGTGGACGATCTCGCGCGCACCGGCGCCGGCGACGTGCTGGTGTTTCTGCCGGGTGAACGCGAGATCCGCGAGACGGCCGAGCTTCTGCGCAAGCATCATCCCAAGGGCGCGGAAATCCTGCCACTGTATGCGCGGCTGTCGTTCGAAGAGCAGGATCGCGTGTTCAAACCGCATGGCGCGCGCCGCATCGTGCTCGCGACCAACGTTGCCGAGACTTCTCT
>JAYVME010000552.1:0-6829 GCA_043759115.1 Betaproteobacteria bacterium
CGCGCCCGATACCAGATAGGAAAGCAACGGATTGCTTGCAACAACCACATTCGCCCCCGGCACCAATACTGGCAGCAAGCGCGCGGCCCACGCGGTAAAAAATTGCTCAAGCGCGTCGAGATCGGTCTGCTTGAGTGTGGTGAAGCGAGGCAATGGAGACCGCTGAGAACCATCAAACGATGGAGGGATACGCCAGACCCCGCCCTTGCCCGCACGCAATTTCTTTTGTTCCAGTTCCGAATACTCAACCAACCCGTAAGGCGGATCGGTTACGACCGCATGTATCGAGTTCGACGGCCGCCGTTCGAGCCACGCGAAACAATCGTCCTGAAGCAAAGTGCTTTGTTCAAACCGAACGGATCGATTGGCGACGCTCTTGGGGGGCGCTAACGGTTGATATTCAAATCCATTTAGCGCGTATTGCGCGCGATTCATTCGCGCAAAAAACTGGGGCGTATTCAATTGCAAATAGGATCTGATCGATGACGCCGGAACTGCGCCTATAAGTGTTGTGACATGTTGCGTAATCTCCGCCACGCTGGCGCCACGCGGACGCGTCTTGAGCACATTGACAATCGCGTCACGCACTTCGCCGGGCCGTTTTCTCATCGCGGAAAATTCTCAGATAGAAAACGTATGTTAGCCATTAAGACGTCTAGACGTCAATGCTTATTTTCGGGCAAGAATCCGACTTCATCTCAAACCTAAACCAACAAGCAACCGCCGATGAACGCCGATGGACGCAGATAAATTCAAGAGCCCGTCATTTATTCAAGGCGCGGCACGGTTCTACATCGGCGTCAATCGGCGTTCATCGGCGGTTACGCACTAGTCTGGAGATCGCTTCTGGTTTTGCCGGTGGTATTTAACCGCGCATCACCCCGTCGTCAACACCACTTTGCCGATGACCTTGCGCCCTTTGACGAGCGCGAGCGCCTCGGCGTAACGCTCGAGCGGGAACGTCGCCATCACGTACGGTTTTATTTTTCCCGCGCTGTAGAGGTCGAACAGTTGCTGGCGCACCACGCGGCACTTCTCGGGTTCGCGATCGCGGTAGTCGCTGAACTGCAGGCCGATCGCCGCGATGTTTTTCACAAGCAGATGGCCGGCCTTGATCTCGGGAATGCGCCCGCCGGCAAAGCCGACGATGACGATGCGTCCGCACCACGCGACCGCGCGCATGCACGCGTCGAAGAGGTCGCCGCCGACGTTGTCGACCACGATATCCACGCCGCGTTTTCCCACCGCCGCGAACACCTGCTCGCGCAGTTTCTCGCGCAGGTCCGCCACGCTGGTATCGATGATGTGATCCGCGCCGGCGGCTTTCGCCGCCGCGGCTTTGTCCGGCGTGCTGACGGCGGCAAGCACTATCGCGCCTAACGCCTTCGCGACCTGCACCGTCGCGAGTCCCACGCCGCCGGCAGCACCCGTCACCAGCACGATTTCGCCCGGCTTCAATTGCGCGCGCTCGACCAGCGCGAAATGCGCGGTGTTGTAAGTGAGTCCCATCGCGGCTGCCTCGGGAAAACTGATCGCGGCGGGGACCACGTGGCAATTGACCGCCTTGGTCGTGACCTGCTGCGCATAGGCGCCGTATTCGACCTGTACCAGCACGCGGTCACCGGGTTGCGGCGTGGTGACGCCGGCGCCGACGGCCTTGACCACACCCGCGCACTCCTTGCCCGGCACGAACGGCAGCGGCGGCAGGAATTGGTACTTGCCGTCGATCACCAAGAGATCGGGAAAGTTGATGCCCGCCGCATGCACGTCGACCAGCACTTCGCCCGCGCCGGGCGCCGGCACGCTCCACTCTTCGACTTTGAGCGAATCTGGCGCGCCGAATTTTCGTACGACCAATGCTTTCATTTATGGATTCCTTCGATGGCATCCGCAGTACGCGCGAAACGCGGGATATTAGCAATCGCGCCTCACCATTACAACACGCGACGTGCGCGGCAAGTTTCGCGAGAATGCCGCGCGCACGCTCGATACCACGGCCATCGATGCCATCATCGCGAAGGTCGATCGGCTCGACCGCGAGCCGGCTATCGGCACGCTGATTGACCTCTGCAAGCGTTAGCGCCCACTACGCATAGTCCGCGCTAGCGCTCGACTTCCGGCATACCGGCGCGCACTCGCCGTACAAACAAAAAGGCGGGGAAGCCCCCGCCTTTTTTGTCGCTTGATCGCGCGTGTTGCCGCGATCTGAAAAATTACTTCTTCGCGGGCGCTGCCGGGGTTGCCGGGGTCGCTTTGGCGGCATCAGCTTTAGCTTTGGCGGCTTCCTTGGCATCCGCTTTGGCTTTGGCTTTCGCTTCTTTTTTGGCTTGGGCGTCGGCTTTGGCTTTGGCTTTCGCATCGGCTTTGGCTTTGGCTTTTTCGTCGGCCTTGGCTTTCGCCGCGGCTTTTTTCTCTTCCTTGGTCATGGCTTTCGGCGCTTCTGCTTTGGCAGGGGCCGCCAGGGCCGCTTTCGGGGCATCCGCTTTGGCTTCCGCTTTGGCGGGGGTCGCCGGGGCAGCTTTCGGCGCATCGGCTGCAACTGCGGCAAGGGTGGTGCCGGCAAATGCGGCGGCAATCAGGGTGGCTAACAGCTTGTTCATTTTGTTCTCTCCATTGGTTGAATCCGGTAATCCGGATGAGCCAATAACGCCTATGCCCCGCTCCGCGTTGACAGACGTACCCGGCCTGCTGGCCTGCTAGGGGGCGCGGCGCCGGGCTGCATGCAACCGCGAGACTATCCCGCCCGAGCCCAGGAGCGCCGCGTTACCCCAGAACACGGCAAGCAAGCCGAACGCCGAACCGATGGAGCCGAAAATTACCGGCCCGACCACGCGCATAAGATGGTTAACCGTAAGTCGCAGGCCCAACGCCTCGCCCGAACGCCCTTCGGCGGAACGGCTGAATGTCAGCATCATGGTGATCGGCTGACAGCAACCCATGCCGAGGCCGAACAAAAACGACACCAGCGCCAGCACCAGCGTGCTCTTGAAGAGCGGCACCAGCATGAGGCTCGCCGCACCCAGATAAAACGAGTACGCAAGCAGTCTTTCCTCGCTCCACATTTTCAGGAGCTGCGGCATGCTAAGGCGCACCACGAACGACGCCGCGGAAAACATCGCGAGCACGACGCCGATGACCGACGCCGACAGATTAATCGAATGCGCATAGATCGGCAGGTAAAACTGGAACATGTCGATGCCGGTCACCACGAGACTGCTGGTGGCGAGCACGCGCCACGTGCCGGGCCGGGCGAGCGCATCGAGGATGCCGCCGGAGCGCGCCGATTGCTTTCTTACCGGGGGCGCCGCGATCTTCCTCGTCGCGAGCAAAACCACCGGCACGAGTGAAACAGCGACCACGTACAGACACGCGTACGCGTAGCCGGAATGATCGATGGAAAAGCCGACCATCAGCGGGCCGATGAAACTCGCTGCCGCGAGTGCCAAACTGAAATTGCTGAAATTCCGCGCCTGGTTGCGTGGTTCGCTCAGGAGACCGACCACATTTTGCAACGCGACGTTGACAAACGTGAACGAAAATCCGTTCATCGCCGCGGCAACGAACAACGCGGGCATCCCCGGTGCAAAATAAGGCACCAGCATGCCGCACGCACCGCCCATCGCCCCGATGATCAACGGCCAGCGCGAACCGAAGCGGTCGGCAAACCGGCCCGCCAACAGCGACAGCAGCATGGGGAAAACCGAAAATGTCGCCGCGAGCGCGCCGACCATGAGCGGTTCCGCGCCGAGATGCAGCGCATACAGCGCGAGCAGCACGCGGCCCGCGCGCACGCCCGTCATGCTGAAGAGCGTCAGCGCGAGAACATATTGAATCGACATCGCGCGGTTCAGTACCGACGCGGGGCGGGGCGGCCGCAGATCATCGCGACACCAGCCTGAATCCAGCCGTGGGCCGCGCCGGCACCACGACGAGCGTCACTTCTTTGCGGCTTCCATTTCGGCAAACGCTTCGCGCGCGAGGCGGAAGCCGTCGATGCCTGCCGGCACGCCCGCATACGCCGAAACCTGCAGCAGCACTTCCTTGATCTCGTCCTTGGTGACGCCGTTGGTGAACGACGAGCGGATATGCAGCTTCAGTTCATGCGGACGGTTCATGACCGTCAGCATCGCGATATTTAAGAGGCTGCGCGTCTTGCGTGGCAGCCCCGGACGCGTCCAGATCGCGCCCCATGCCGATTCGGTCGCGTACTCCTGCATCGCGAGCGCGAACTCGTCGGCGCCATTGATGGATTTCTCAACGTACGCCGCCCCCAGCACTTCCTTGCGCACGACAAGACCTTTTTTGAACTGTTCTGATTGCATGGCAGGCACTCCTTAAGTTGACTCGAAAAAAAACGCAACCACTGGCCAGCGCCGGTGATTTTCCCTATAGTAGCATCTCCCGATTACTCCCAAAGTTGGCACAACCACATGGAACTCAATCTCAAAGGACGTACCGCGCTCATCACCGGCGGCTCGCGCGGCATCGGCTACGGTGTGGGCGAAAGTCTCGCCGCCGAAGGCTGCAATCTGCATCTCGCTTCGCGCAGCGCCGAAAGCCTCGAAGCCGCGCGCAAGAAGCTCGTCGACAAGCACGGCGTCAAAGTCACCGTGCACGCACTCGATCTTTCCACCCAGGACAACGCGATTAAACTTGTCAAAGCATGCGGCGCCCTCGACATCCTGATCAATAACGCCGGCGCGATTCCGCAGGGCACCGTGACCGGGCTCGACGACAAGACCTGGCGCGAGGCGTGGGACCTCAAGGTTTTCGGCTTCATCAATCTCACGCGCGAGGTTTATCGCGACATGTGCGCGAAAAAACGCGGCACTATCGTCAACATCATCGGTGTCGCCGGCGAGCGGCCGGCCGCCAACTACATCGCCGGCAGCATGGGCAACGCGGCGCTGATGGCGCTGTCGCGCGCGCTCGGCGCCGAGAGCCCCGACCATGGCGTGCGCGTGATCGGCCTCAATCCGGGGGCGATCGAAACCGACCGCCAGGTTGTGCGCTGGAAAGCACGCGCGAAGAAAGAACTCGGCGACGAGAACCGCTGGCGCGAATTGACGACCGGTTTTCCGTTCGGCCGGCTCGGCACGGTGGCTGAAATTGCGGACACCGTGGCCTTCCTATGCTCGGACCGCGCGTCCTACACGACCGGCACCGTGCTCACCATCGACGGCGGCGCCAGCTGGCGCAAGTAATCACGGCGCGAACGCGCGGTGTGCAAAACCCCACCTTCGTCGTTCCCGCGCAGGCGGGAACCCAGGAGGTTGAAATGCTTCTGGATGCCCGCCTGCGCGGGCATGACGACGCATCAAAGCTTTCCTAATCAATCCGCGCGCCGGTATCCTTCACGACCTTCGCCCAGCGCGATATTTCGGATTTGATCACGGCGGCAACCGCCGGCTGCGGCAAAAGCCGCATAAACGTGGCGCATGCCTGCGCGCGCCGCGCTCAATCAGGCTTTCCCGGCATAGCGCCGCCAGGGCCGGCAGGTGTTCTTCGTTGTACCACGCATTGAATTCGTCGGCCGCGACCGGCGAGTAATTCATGCCGGCGACCAGCAGTCCCATCGGTTCAGTCATTTCGTTCTCCTTGCTTTTGATCGTCTAAGTCAAACACCCACTGCAACCGCCGATGGACGCCGATGAACGCAGATAGATAATTGGTAATTTGATGAGCAAGTGATTCGCAATTGGGCACTCAATCACAAATTCCATCGGCGTTCATCGGCGTTCATCGGCGGTTACGTCTTACAGGTTCTTACAGGTTCTAATCAACTTTCACGCCGGCGGCTTTCACTACCGGCGCCCATTTCGCGATTTCAGCGCGAATCTTGTCGCCGAATTTTTCCGGCGCGCCACCGACCGGTTCAAAGCCGTTGTCGATCATGCGTTGGCGCATGTCGGGCGCGGCGATGATTTTATTAAGGTCGGTGTTGAGCCGCCTCACGATGTCGGGCGGCGTTCCCGCCGGCGCGAGTATGCCGTTCCACGAGGTCACTTCGTAACCCGGCACGCCGGCTTCCGCGACCGTCGGCAGGTCAGGGAGTGCTAACGCGTGCTTCGGGCTGGTGACCGCGATCGCGCGCAGCTTGCCGGCTTTCACCTGCTGCACGACGGAAGCGGGCTCGCCGAAGATCATGCTGATCTCGCCCGACAGCAGCGCGATCGCCGCCGGTCCGCCGCCCTTGTACGGTATGTGCACGATCTTGGTATTCGTCATCATCGTGAACAATGCGCCCGTCAAATGGTTCATCGCGCCGCTGCCGCTCGAACCATAGGTGAGCTGGTCGGGTTTCGCTTTCGCCAGCGCGATCACGTCCTTGACGGTCTTGACCGGCAGCGACGGATGCACCACCAGCACCTGCGGCACCTGCGCCATCCAGATGATCGGCGCGAAATCGCTCTCCTTGAACGGCATTTTGCTGTAGATGCTCGGATTGATCGCGTGCGTGCCCGCATAAGCGAACAAGATCGTGTAACCATCAGGCGGCGATTTCGCCGCCATTTCCGCGCCTATATTGCCGGCGGCGCCGCCGCGGTTGTCGATCACCACCTGCTGGCCAAGGTCCTCCGCCAGCTTCGGGCTCACGATGCGCGACAGCACGTCGGCGCCGCCGCCGGGCGGCCACGGCACGATATAGCGGATGGTCTTGGTGGGATACGTTTGCGCGATAGCGGCGCCGGCCATCAGCAGCGCGCATACGGCAGCGATACGGAATTTCGACGTTGTCATTTAATTCTCCTCACGACGTACGTTGTTAGAGCACATTTAAAGAGTAGCGCAGGCGACCCGCCTGCACCGGCCTCAATGCAGGCGAGTC
>JAYVME010000553.1:0-14816 GCA_043759115.1 Betaproteobacteria bacterium
TTCAATTTCGCATCGGGATAGCTTGCCCCCGACTGGTTGATGATGCTCACCCACGCGCCGATATCGAGTTTGCACGTATTTGCCGTGCTGCCCTCGGCGTAGGTCACGTTGTAATCGGTCCACCAGGTGATGCCGCTGGTTTGATATGAAACCCGCGTGCGATGGCTGCCAGCCTGCTTCGCATTGACCTCCCATACCAGCGTCGGACGCGTGATCAAGCCGCCGGGCAGGCTCGGCAGGGTGATGCCCGCATTGTGCGGCAGCAACTGTACGGAGCCGTCGTCGCGTTTCAGTATCATGCCGCCGGACGTGGATAACAGCGTGCCGCTGAACGACTCGACCGCATTGCCGCGCACCTGGTCAACCCGGACGGTCTGATCGAGGTACTTTTGCAGCAGCTTTTCCTGATTGACGAGATCGTACTGGAAGTTTTGTTCCGTCACGCTGGTGCCGGCCGGATCGGTCAACGATTCGAACACCACGGTCGTCGGATCGATGAATGCGGCGACATCCGAAAAGCGCACATTATTGCGGCCGCGAATGAGGTTGATGGCACGCTGCTGACGCACCACTGCATAACCGGGTATCGCCTAGCCGCGCGCGCCGTTGCGATAAATCTCTGGTGAAATCGCGCCGGGTTGCGCCGCGCTGTAAATGGTCAGCGCGTCGCCATTCGGTTCAGCCTGACCCGCCACCTGGCTACTGCCGAAAATCAATGCCGGAATCAGGGCGCCTGCACTTATGATGTTGATCTTGCTCAAGAGATGCCTCCATGAATGGTGGGAAACGGTGACGAACGAAAGTGTCACCGGCTATTAACGGGAGCGACGCGTTAACGGGGTTAATGAATCTTTGCAAAACACGCCGATGCCGGCTGCTGTAGGCGGCGGCGGTGGGCACGGGTTCGCCGCGCCGCGCAGGTGTGATGCAGTGCAAAACCGCTTGCTTTAAACGGAAACAATCTGTAATCTAATCAACCCCATGCCAGCTTTTAGCGGCGCATCCCATTCAACTATCGACAGAGGTAATGATGAATACCGACGCAAAAATTTCCAAGGATAAACTGGTTCAGGATTTCAAATCGGTCGTCGCCGATGCGGAAGAACTGCTTAAAGCGACCGCCAGTCAGGCCGGTGAGAAAGTCGCGGTGGCGCGTGAGCGCATTCAGGACAGCCTGCATCAGGCGAAGGTCAAACTGGCCGAAGCCGAGGACGTGATTGTGCAGAAAAGCAAGCAGGCGGCGCGCGCGACCGATGACTATGTGCATGAAAATCCGTGGCACGCAGTCGGCGTCGCGGCCGGGGTCGGGCTCGTCATCGGATTGCTGATCGGTCGCCGCTAGCCGCATGGCCGGCGCAGATTCCACGGCCGGTAGAGCCCGTGCGGGCGGGCTGTTGGGGTCCGTCAAAAAACTCGTCGCCACGCTGGCGGCGGTCGTGCAGACGCGACTGCAACTGCTGGCCAACGAAATTCATGCCGAAGGCCTGCGCCTCGCGCAGTTGCTGCTGCTCGGCGCAGTGGCGGTATTCTGTCTCGCCATGGGCGCTCTGTTGCTGACGTTGCTGGTGATCTCCCTGTTCTGGGACACCAATCGGTTGCTGGCGATCGGCGGATTTGCGTTGTTGTACCTCGTGGTCGGCATTGCGCTTGCCGCGGCGGCCCGCGCGCGCGCCACCGCGCATACCCGTCTATTTGAGGCAAGCCTTAGTGAGCTCGATAAAGATCGCGATAGATTATCAACGTGACATACGGCGATCGGACCATTGATGTTTTGCTAAAGCGCGAGAGACTGCTCGCGCTGTGCGCCGCGCAGCGCGACGATTTTTCCGCGCTGGCACGGGAACTGGCAGGTCCGCTGGCAGTTGGCGACCGCGCGGTGGCCGGTGTGCGTTATCTGCGGGATCATCCGCTCGTGCTGGGAGCGGCGGTGGCTGTGCTGGCGGTCATGCGGCGGCGTGGCGTGTGGAAATGGGCGCGGCGCGGTTTTGTGGCGTGGCGCGCCTGGCGCGCGCTCGGGCAGGCCAATTTCAAGTCCGTGTTTTAACCGCCCGGGTCATCGAAGTCGAGCCACCGGGATGGAGCCCTCGCGCATCGCCAGATTCCGCACTGCCAGCGGCATTGCCTACCGGTCGATTCGCGATCTTACCGAGCGCGAAAAGAAACACCTGTTAAGCGAGATATTACAGGTCAGAGGGTTGATGCCGCTTTTGATGAAGCCGCGCAACAGGCAACTGTGGACGCCGGAGGATAAGGAAGAGTTAAGGGTGCACCTGCGCCGCCTGTCCAATATCAGCCCGTACCTGATTGTGCTCGCATTGCCGGGTTCTTTTCTGATGCTGCCGGCGCTTGCGTGGTGGCTCGACCGGCGCCGCAATCGGCAGCAACCCGCCGCCCCGGCCCCATAGTCCGAGTAATGTGATGAACAAGCCCGCCGCAACCGTTTGCGCATGACCTCGTCCGGCGACAAAGTAGACGAACCGGTGCTCAAGTTGTTGGGCAGCGGCACGGCATTCCAGGCGCAGTTGCTCACCCTGCTGCAGGGGAGCCAGTTTTTCGGCGATTTTCCGGCCCCCGAGATCGAGACGCTTACGAAGTACGTGCAGGCCTATCGCGCGGTGCCTGGTACGATCATTTTTCGCGAGAGCGACCGCGGTGGTTTCATGTGCCTGGTGATTGAAGGCAGCGCGGAAATCTTCAAGCAGGATCATCAATACGGCAGCAAGCGCATCGGACAGATCGAACCCGGCAAGACCATCGGCGAAATGGCGCTGGTCGACGGTGAGCCGCGATCCGCGACTTGTATTTGTCCGGAAGATTCGACGCTGGTCATGCTGACGCGGGAGCAGTTCGTGCGCATTATCCGCGAGCACCCGGCGCTCAGTGTTAATATTCTGCTTAAAATCGTGACCATGATGAGCCGGCGGTTGCGGCAGACCAGCGACCAGTTGGTCGATTATCTGCAGGCTTGAATCCGCACCGGGGGAGGGTAAAAAAATGAAAGACCAATCGGGCAGCGCCTATAACATCGCGGACTTGCGCGAGATTGCGCGCCGCAGATTGCCCAGGGGACTGTTCGAGTTCGTCGATCGCGGCAGCGAGGACGAGGTCGCGTTGCGCAACAATCGTTCTGCGTTTGAAAAAATAAAACTCAAGCCGCGCAACCTCGTGGATGTATCCGGGCGCACGCAGCAGGTCACGCTGTTCGGCAAAGAGCATAAAATGCCGATCATCATCGCGCCGACCGGCTCCGCCGGCTTGATGTGGCACGAAGGCGAAATCCAGCTGGCGCGGGCCGCCGCGGCCGCCGGCATCCCCTGCACGCTGGCGACCGGCTCCATGACAGCGATGGAGAAGGTGATGGAGCAGGCGGGCGGCACCCTGTGGTTCCAGCTCTATATGTGGCCCGACCGCTCGTTGTCGCATAAGTTGATCGAACGCGCGCGGGTCGCCGGCTATGAAGCGCTGGTCGTCACGGTCGACGGCGCGGCGCCCGGCAATCGCGAATATAACCTGCGCAACGGTTTTACCATTCCATTCAGCTTTACGCGGGGCAACGTGACGGACGTGGTCACACACCCGGGGTGGCTGCTTGGCGTGCTCGCGAAATACATGCTGACCACCGGGATGCCGCGCTACGAAAACTACCCGACCGAGCTTAAAAACAAGATTACCGCCGCGCCCATGGGCCGTTCCATGATGAGAAACGATACGCTCACCTGGGAGGATTTGCGCGTGCTGCGCAAGCTGTGGCCGCACAAACTCATGGTGAAGGGCATCCTGCATCCGCAGGACGCCATGCTGGCGGCGGATTGCGGTGCGGATGGCGTCATTGTGTCCAATCACGGCGGGCGCAATCTTGACAGCTCGCCGGCCCCGATCGACGTGCTGCCCGACGTAGCGGATGCAGTGGGCAATCGCCTCACGGTATTGATCGACAGCGGCTTCAGACGCGGCAGTGATGTCGTCAAGGCGCTCGCACTCGGCGCAAAAGCCGTGATGATCGGGCGTCCGACATTGTATGGAACTGCTGCCGGCGGCGAAGCAGGCGCGGCGCGCGCGATCGGGATTTTCCGCGAGGAAATCGGCCGTGTAATGGCATTGATGGGATGCCGCAACATCGGCGAACTCGGTCTTAATTCGCTCATTTTACCGGAGTCTGCCGCTGGACACGCGACAGGCAACACGAAAGCCGCATTGCGTCTGCTTGACAGTGCAAGAGTCGCCGCGGAAAGCTGACTTAGCAGCGGCGCGCTAGTTCGGAATACGTCGTATGTGGTACTTGGCCGGCCTGATCTGGATTGCGTTGATCGTTGCCGTTGTTTCAATCTATAACCGCAAACAACGGCGGCGCATCGCGGAGCGCGCTGAAAAAATGGCAGCGTTGCTGCGGGATTTGAAGTCCAA
Organism: Betaproteobacteria bacterium; assembly: GCA_043759115.1. Lineage (GTDB taxonomy): Bacteria > Pseudomonadota > Gammaproteobacteria > Burkholderiales > SG8-41 > PALSA-1004. Next base: position 4,405 of record JAYVME010000553.1, read on the forward strand.
TCCCGCTATTGGATTGGCAAAGGATGCCGCCGTGGCACGCCCGGCTGCCGCGGCCGCCGGTCCCGAATTCAGCAGGAAGCCGCGCCTGCTGCCCCACTTCACCGCGCTGCTCTACTATGTGTTCAGAACCGGTTTGCCGGACCACGAAATATTCGCGGGACTCACGCTTGCCGACGTGCTCGATATAGCGCCCGCGCCAGCCGGCCTGCAGCGCGAACAAATCCTGCGCAAGCTGGCGCAGCAGCCTCTGGATCTTGTGGTGTGCAGCAAGCAACTCGAGGTTATTGCTGTCGTGATCACCGGCAATGCGGCTTTGGGGCCGCGCGCGGACGACAACGTCTTTATCGTCGAATGCCTGCAAACCGCCGGTATACGGTTACTGAATGTCGATCCGGCCGCGCTGCCGCGACACCAACAAATACGCGCGCTGATCTATAACTGAGCGTTGTCCTCAGCTCGCCGGGTTGCGAACGCACGGGCGGCTGCACGTTTTTCAACAGTTACCTGAAGGCGGCGCGACTTGTCGCAACCGAATATTCCATGACGCGCAACTGGGACATCTTCTGTTCGGTCGTCGATAATTTCGGCGATATCGGCGTTTGCTGGCGGTTGGCGCGCCAGTTGTCGTTGGAGTTGGGACAGTCCGTGCGCCTGTGGGTGGACGACCTCGGGAGTTTTCAACGCCTGTGTCACGCGGTCGATCCGGCGCGCGAGGTGCAGCGGGTGTGCGGAGTTGACATCAGGCATTGGCGCCCGACTTTACCCGCCGTCGATCCCGCGGATATCGTGATCGAAGCATTTGGCGTGCGGTTGCCGGACCACTACGTTGACGCCATGGCGGCGCGCACACCGCGTCCGGTGTGGGTCAACCTCGAGTACCTGAGCGCGGAGAACTGGGTCGAGGGATGCCATGGCCTGCCTTCGCCGCATCCGCGCCTGCCGCTCGTAAAACATTTTTTCTTCCCCGGCTACACGTCCGCGACCGGCGGCGTGCTGAGGGAGAGCGGGCTTACGCAGAAGCGCGACGCATTCCAGAATGATGCTGAAGCGGTCGCCCGTTTCTGGAGCGCGCTAGGCGTTGCATCCTGCGCGGGCACCGCGGCGCGCGTTTCACTTTTTTGCTACGACAACGACGCGTTAGCGCCACTGGTCGCCGCATGGTCATCCGGCACGGGGCCGGTGGTTTGTATCGTCCCCGCCGGTACGGCGCTGCGGCAACTGTCAGTGATCACGGGCCGCGGCATCGAACCCGGGACGCGGGTGGCGCGCGGCCAGTTGACGATAGAAGCCATCCCGTTTCTGGAACTCGATCAATACGACCGCCTGCTGTGGGCCTGCGACCTCAATTTTGTGCGCGGGGAAGATTCGTTCGTGCGCGCGCAGTTGGCGGCGCGGCCGTTGGTATGGCAGGCGTATCCGCAGCAGCAGGACGCCCATATGGCGAAGGTCGGTGCGTTTTTGGGCCGCTATGTGGCGGGGCTGGACGATACGACCGCCGCCGCCTTGCGCGCAATTAACGAACTATGGAACCGGCAGGAGCAAGCGGTCGGGCAGGGCTGGGAAGCGCTCCTGGCGAGGAGCGACGCGGCGGCAGCACACGCACGCTGCTGGGCCGGGCAACTCGCTGGCGGGGGCAGTTTAGCCACCAAACTGACCGAATTCTGTCAGGATCGGCTAGAATAGCGGCCTTTTAAGCTGATAGCAGCGGGACGAATCATGAAATTCGCACAGGAAATCAGGGCCGGCAACGTGATCATGGTCGGCAAGGATCCGATGGTGGTGCAGAAGGCCGACTTTTCCAAGTCCGGCCGCAATGCATCGGTTGTCAAAATGAAAATGCGCAATCTTCTGACGGGCGCGCCGACCGAGAGCGTCTATCGCGCCGACGACAAATTCGACATGGTGGTGCTCGAGCGCAAGGCAGTGACTTACTCGTATTATGCCGATCCGATGTATGTGTTCATGGACGCCGAGTTCAACCAGCACGAGATCGAGAAGGAGAATATGGGCGAGGCGCTTAACTATCTTGACGAGGGCATGGAGTGCGAGGTCGTGTTCTACAACGAACGCGCGATTTCGGTCATCATCCCGCAGTCGCTCGAACGCGAAATCGAATACACGGAGCCGGCAATTCGCGGTGATACCTCGGGCAAGGTGCTGAAGCCCGCCAAACTCAAGACCGGGTTTGTCGTGCAGGTGCCGCTCTTCTGCGCAACCGGCGACAAGATCGAAATCGACACCCGCACCGGTGAATACCGGCGCCGCGTCTGACGGTACGAGTCGTTAAAATAAAAACGCCACCTTCGAGGTGGCGTTTTTATTGGGTGGAGGGGGGGCGGGATAAAAAAATATCAGTAACAAGTCGTCTCAAAATCCGCAGGGCCTTGGTCAGTCGTCTTTCTTTTTCTGGCCGTTCGCATAGAAGATTGCGCCGCCGATAAACGCGACAAACGCAAGTTCCAGCAAAAGCAGCGGGAAATCGATTCTGCCGGCTGCGCTGCCGATGACGGGCGGTTCGAAGATGGGCGCGTAAACAACTTGCGATGCCGAGGCGGCTTCGGCAGCGGTAGCTATGAACGGTGCATCAAAAATCAACAATGCGGCAAATCCCAATGCGATTGTGAGGGAAAGTAACTGGCCCAATGCGAGTTTCATAAATACTCCTTCGAGTGATGTGGGTTGTACCCGATTTAGATAAGGCGCAATTGTCTCAAAACTATTTCCGTGCGTATCCGGTGTCACGGCAACTATGAAACAGGAGTCTGTTCGTCCCAGCGAGACAGATGCAATCCTATTCCACGGAAACACGAGGTGAATCAGGGTTGCCCGTACGGAAGATCCCTTACCCGGGGTCAGGCGGGGCGCGGAGAACGATACGCACGAGTTCCGGTACGCTGTCCACTTGGAGCTTTTCCATCACCCGCGCTTTATGGACCTCGACGGTGCGCGGGCTGATGCCGAGCGTCGCGGCGATTTCGCGGTTATGGCATCCCGTCGTGACCAATTCCATTACCTGCCGTTCGCGCGCGGTCAGGATGCTCAATCGCTGTTTCGTGCCTTCGGCATCGCGTGCGGTGCGCCGGTGGGCCGCATCGGCATCGAGTGCGGACCGTATTGCGGTTAACAGCGCATCGGGATCAACCGGCTTTTCGAGATAATCGACGGCGCCCGATTTAAGCGCGGTTCTGACGGTCGCTACATCCCCATGCGCGGTCATTATGATGATAGGCAAAGCAAGATTTTGTTGCCGCAGGGCCTTCTGCAATTCCAAACCGCTCATGCCGGGCATTTTGATATCGAGCAGCAGGCAACCTGCCCATGACGGCTGATAAACGCGCAGAAAATCCTCCGCGCAACTGAACGACTGCGTGCGATAGCCTTTCAGGCCCAGCAGGAGCCCGAGTGAATCACGTACTGCGGCGTCGTCTTCGACGATGAATACGGCTTGCTCAGTAGGAATCATGGATGCCTTCCTTCAAATCCGCAATCGGCAGCGAAAAGTGAAAAACCGTGCCGCTGACAGCGCTGCGTTCGATCCAAAGTTCGCCGCCATGCGACTCGATCATCGAGCGGCTCATTGCAAGACCCAAACCGATGCCGGTAGGTTTTGTGGTCGCAAATGGCTCGAACAAGCGATCTGCAATTGCCGGGCTGATGCCCGGACCGGTATCGGCCACCGAGCAACGCACCCATCCGTCCTGTGCGTCATGGGCCGTAACGCGTATGTGCCGATTTTCGGCATTCGCGGCGGCAATGGCTTCTATCGCATTCCCGACCAGACTATGGACCACGGTTTCGATCTGCACGCGGTCGACCAGCAATTCAATCCCGTCACCGGCAATCGTTGTATCGAGGGTAATTCGCTGCTGCGCCGCTTCCTCGCGCATGGGATCGAGCGCTCCTTCGATCAACTGCCTGACGGTGATGCGCTCAAGACGGGAAGCGCCACCGCGGAAAAAGTCGCGCAGCCGCCGCACGACTTCCGCCGCGCGCGTCGCCTCGCGTTCCACCTTGTGCATCAAGCCGTCGGTGCCCGCGGCGGGCGCGAGCATCTGTGCCGCGCGCGCATAGTTGCGGATCGCCGACAAGGGCTGGTGCAATTCGTGCGCGAGCGCCGCCGCCATTTCGCCGGCCGCGGCGAGCCGCGCGGAACGATTGAGCTCGGCCTGCTTCTCGCCGAGTTGGCGCTCGATTTCCTTGCGGCGCGAAATATCGCGTGCGATGGCAATACTCAGCTCCGGCAATCCGCTGCCGGTAGTGCCGACTGCCAGTTCCGCCGGGAATCGCGACCCGTCGCGGCGGATTGCGACGACTTCAGTCACCTCCCGCATGCGCGCGGCGCGCTCGAATTCGGGCAGCACGTCATGAACGCGGATTCCGATCAATCCACCCGCCGCGAAACCGAAAATGCGCAATGCCGCAGGATTGGCGGCGACCACCACGCCTTGCGTGTCCACCGTAACGATGCTGTCGGGCGCGGTCGATACGATTACGCGCAGCCGCGCCTCGCTGTTGTTCAACGCTTCGCGGGCAGCGCGACGCTCAGTGACAAACATGCCCAAAAACAACCCCGTCGCCGCCAGCGCCAGCATCAAAAACTGAAATTCCAGCACCGCTGCGGCCTTGTAACCGGTGATTCTGACCGTTGCCATTAATCCCAGCTGGATCACTGCAATGCCGAGGGCGGCGCCGACGATTGCATGGTTCATGACGATCCAGATCAGCGGCAGAAACAGCAGGTAAAAGAGCTTGTACTCGTCAGCCCATCGTAGACCGAAGATTACCCATAGCGTGAGCATTACGACACCGAACTGCATCGCGATCCGGGGCCACGGCCGCTGCCCCAGGACCTGAATTGTGCGCGGCCAACGGGTCAATAGCAGCAGCAGCGGGGTGGTGGTCACGATGCCGACCAGGTCGCCGATCCAGAATCGTATGACTGCGGGCTGAAATTCATGCGCGGGCACCAGTTTCCCGATGTGGTAGACCGTTACATAAGCGATCGCGATGAACAGCGAGCCGATGGCGGACACGACGATCAGCGTTGCCATATCGCGCAGATGATCAAATTCGTTGCGAAAACCGAGCCGGCCGCGCAGCAGCGCCGCCATCGCGACGTAGCCCGCCGTGATTACGCATGCCGCCAGTAACTCGAAGAAAGGTGCCGGCGGGACGCCGCGTACCAGCACATCTGCGACGAAGGCCGCCACAGCAAGTGCCGGCCAAAGCCGTATGCCGAACACCAGCAACAACGCCAACGCCAGACCTGCGGAGGGGTTCCAGGTCGTGATTGCGAACGGCCGGATCGCGTAAAGATAGGTCGCCCAATCCAGGACTACGTAGATGGCGACGAACGCCGTTGCGACGATCAGCGCGCGTCGCGCCGGCAGCGGATGCGGCAACGGAGCCGCAACTCCCGTGAGGAGGTGCATACAGATTTCCAAACGTCAGGTGCCGGAAGTATAGACCGACCTAACGCTACACTGGTGGACTATTCTGGCGCCGAGTCCGAGGCGATTGTCGCGGCCAGCAGCAGGCGTTCACGATGAACGTAACCATCAAGGGCTGGGCAATAGATTGGTCCACGGGCATCCGACCGCTGTTGACCATAACGGGTTTGTCCAGCGCCTCCAGCTTCCAGCAGATCAACTACCAGATCGTGTGCCACATTCTCTTGTATTTCTTCTCCCAGCCTGAACCGATTTTCCGCAGCTGACCGCAAGCGTAATAGGCCCAATGCCCAACGCACGCTAATATTTATATGGCATAATAAAAAAGAGTGCTGGATCTAAACCATTTCAGGTTGCGGTTGTCTCAACTAACGCCCAATGCTTTTCTTGTTACCCACCGAGGAGATGGTCTATAAATATGAAAGCACGAATGCGTTTTGACGGATTGATACCGGCGGCCATCGTAATCGCCTTGTCTGGTCCTGCCGCGGCGCAGAACTGGCCCGATAAACCGGTGCGTATCATCGTCCCTTTCGGGCCGGGCGGGGGGACTGACATCCAGGGGCGGCTGCTCGGCAAGAAATTTTTTGAAAGCATGGGTCAGACGTTTGTCGTCGACAATCGGCCCGGCGCGGCCGGCTTGATCGGCGCCGAATTGGCGGTGAAGTCGCCGCCCGACGGCTATACGGTGCTGTTTACGACCGCGTCGCTCGCGGTCAATGTCACGCTGTACAAGAAATCGATCACCTTCAATCCGCTCAATGACCTTGCGCCGGTAAGCTGGATATCGTCGGTACCGCTCGTGCTGGTGACGCACCCCAGCGTGCCCGCCAAATCGGTGAGGAGTCTGGTGGCACTGGCAAAAAAATCGGGCAAGCTCAATGCCGGTTCGAACGGCGCCGGTACGACGAGCTATCTCGCGGTTGAAATGTTCAAGCAGGCTACCGGAGCAAACGTAGCGAATGTCGCATACAAGGGAGGCGGCCCCGCGATAATCGCACTGATCAGCGGCGAGGTCGACTTTGAATTCTCTACAGCGCTGGCGGCGGCGCCCCACGTTAAATCCGGCAAAGTCACGGCGCTGGCGGTGACGACCGGCAAACCGGCCAATGCATACCCCGACTTGCCGACGATGACTTCGATCTTCCCGGGATTCTAGATCGCAAAGTATGCGAAGGTGATCGAGGCTGGCTATATCGTGGTCCAATAAACGGTCTGATGCCTGCGTTGCGTCCCCAGTATGGAGTAAACCTAGCCTTAACGACCTTGCTGTGTCCCGATCACCGGATGACGTCGGCGACCCGGTCGCGTTGCAGGCCGAATTCGCTTTCGCGCTGATCCATCCTGAGCACTATAATGTGGCGGATGGCAATGCTTAGAAGTTCCATTTTATTCACCATTGTTTGGCTGCTGCTGGCCAGCGGTTGTGCAAGGGTGCCGAGTACCGGCGTTACGTCGTTGAAATCCACGACCCTGAGTGATCTGCAGGGATATTTGCTGAATCACAAAGCCGATCTTGACCAATTTAGATTGCGCGGACCGTTTGCCGTGACCGTGCAGACAAATTATGAATTACGCCTGTCCGCCACCGAGCGCTTTGATACGGATTTGTTTTTGTCTGCGTCTACGGGCAAAGCACCGCTCGTTATTCTCTTGCATGGCTATGCCAGCTCGAAGCAAGACCACACCTATCAGGCCATGCATCTGGCGTCATGGGGAATGCATAGTCTGGCCCTGCAGTTACCCAATACCGGGCCATGGGTTAGCAATGGCAAAACGCTGGCAAAGATCGTGAATTTCATTTATCGCTCGCCGGAAGCGATCGATAGCCGCATCGACGCAAACAGGATTATTCTCGTCGGACACTCGTTTGGCGGGTCCTCGGTGGCTATCGCGCTGGCCGAACATGCCCGCGCCGCGGGCGGCATCTTGCTTGACCCGGCGGGCGTTGGCAGGGAATTGCCCAGATTTTTGCAACAAATCAATTCGCCCGTGATGGTGCTTGGGGCCGACGCGCGGGTCTCCGCGACACGCAACCGCGAGTATTTTTATCGATTTATTCGCGACGGCGTTGCGGAAGTTTCAATCAAGGACGCCGCCCACGAAGACGCCCAGTATCCGTCCGACTCCGGGTTGAGCACGGAAGAGTTGCAAATCACCTTTGTCAGCGTATTGACCGCGACGGCCTTCAGTCTTTCCTCTACCGGAAAATTTGATTATGCCTGGACAAGTTTTAGTGATGCTTTTGAGAACGGCAAACTCTTTGACGCAAAGAGGAAGTGAGTCGGCAAGGTATGGTTTTCGCAGTCAAAATTGATCGCCTGTTTCCACTCATCGCTACACGCCGGAATCGATGATAGCTCTGAAAAATACCGGACTACGCCTGGTTGCCCTGCTGATTTTACAAGCTCTGTGGTTGCAGGCATCTCATTCCCAATCTCCCGGTAACCCTAAATTTAATCAGGAGTTTTCAAAACAAGAAAGTATCTATTGGAGTGAAGGCGATCTGGTGCCTGAGGGGTATACCATCGATAGATCGCTTTTAAACTATACAGATGCACTGTCCTCCGGGTTCGATCGTACATTGGCAAATCTTTCTCCAAAAGATCGATGGCTGGATATTGGAGCGGGCAAGGGCCAAGCCATATTGGACTATTACACTGAAAACTACGACCAAACACACCCGGAAGGACGAGAGAGACGCGGCAAGAAAGCGCAAGCGATCGCAATCTCCATAGAAGACCGCAGGACGCCCGCTTGGCAACGAAGCGCCGCAAGCCTTGGAGCAAATCAAATACAATATTTTTTTAACCGGCGCTTGCGGGAGTATTCGTTAGTTGAACTGGGACAATTTCAGGTCATTTCCGATGTAATCGGTGGTTTCTCATACACACGCAACCTCTCTTTATTTGTGGAGAATGTCCTTGGTTTTTTGGAATTGAACGGCAGTTTTTATACGGTCCTGCAAGATGTACATTCGGAAAATGGAACGAATCAACCCTACTACGCGAAGGCGCCGTTTTTGACCGAAATAGCCAATGCCGACGCTTCCGAAGTGAAGGTTTGTTCCTGGCTCAAAAAAATTACTTGCGTGGAAGTTACTTGCGAATTCAAAACGGGCTGGAAACCGCCCATTGAGGCATTTCGTATGCGCAAAGTTTGCAATGACGTTAAGGTTCCTGCTTTATTACCAATTCATTACGAGGCTGGAACTCCCCCCGAACGGCGATTTCAAACAACAAATTAATCAGGCGACCACGTCCTGGTGGAAGCGAAGGGAATGTGTCCGGCTCGCGTCGTCTCCGTAATCCGGCCATCATCGGACATTCGATGGTCGAACCGGCGGGTTCGATCCTACACCGGCACCACAAATAAAAAGGGCACCGCAAGGGTGCCCTTTTTATTTGGTGGGGCGGCGGGAATCGAACAATTAGAGAATTTATTGTTTAATTATAGTTACTTAAAGAAATATAGTTTCTCTGTAACTATGGAGATACCCCTATCGATACCCCATTCCGCTATTCGATCCCGCCCTCGGGAATCACATCGTCAATGCGTTACGAAAGCATTTCAGGCGGTCCGTCACGCCTGCATTAGTTAACCGTACGGAGCGTCTTGCTTGTTAGCCGAGTAGGTTCCCCGGTTTACGCTCCGTCGGGCATATTACTGCACTACGCTGCGCCCGCCTTGGCCTACCGTCTCATTCCCTTTCACGCGAGCCGGCGTGGCACGATCGGTAATACATCGGCGCCGCGCTGCGCTTGCGTAAGCTGTTCACCCCACCAACGCATCAAATTCACACGCTGCACGAGTCGTTCGCCGCGGTCGTAGGCGCGTACAACGTCGGTATCGTGGATATGGTCAAGCGTGAGCTCTACCGCATCCCGCTCTGATCCGTTATCGCGTGCGAGCGTCGAGAATGCCGCGCGCCAGCCGTGCGGGGAATGTTTGTCTGCGAGGCCAAGAGTCACGCGATAGCATTTCTCGATTGATTCGCGGGTGATGTGTTTGGCGCCGGCGGGGGAGGGGAATACAATGCCCTTTCCGCCAGTCAATGATCGCCACGTACGCAGTTCCTCCGCTATTGTCGGACCGAGAATGACCTTGTGATCGTGCTGCCGGTCCTGCGATTTCATCTTCGCACGAGGAATGATCCAGATTGGAATCTCGGCGTCGAGATCGAATTCGCGCCATTCGGCCCCCACCACGTTACTGATTCGCATGAGGCTAAACGCACAAAGCCGATGCGCCAAGCGCACCGCTGGCGAGAGCCGCGCAGTTTCAGCGGCGCGCAGAATCTGGCCTAGCCCTTGCCATTCGAGCACTGCCGGCCTGCGCGTGGCTTGTTTTTTCCTCGGCAATACTTCTTTCACCGGATCGGCTGGGTTGTCACGGCAAAGGCCGTTCGCCTGCGCGAGCCGGAAGATGCCGTTTATGTGCTGCAGAATCTTTGCGGCCGTGTCTCGGGCGCCGCGGTGGGCAATGGCCTTGATGATTCCAGCGACCATAGCTGGCGTGATTTCGCTTACAGGGAGTCTGCCGAGTTCGGGTAGTACATCGCGCTCGATCGCTCGTTCGGACTTTTCGTAATGCACCGCGCTCCAGCCTCTCTTGCGTGCTGAAAGCCAGTCGCGGGCAACCGCCTTGAACGTGTTACCGGTTGCCGTGGACGTTTCGGCCTTGCGCACTTGGCGGGCTTTCACCGGATCGCGGCCCTGACGCAAAAGGTCCCGGACTTGCTCGCGTTCGGCGCGCGCGGCTTCGAGCCCTATCTCGGGATAGGTGCCAACCGCGAAAAGGCGCTCTTTCCCGTCGTACCGAAACTTGATGCGCCATACCGCCGTGCCTGCCGGCGTGCGCATCAAGAACATACCCCCACCATCGGAGAGTTTCTTGCCGGCGATACCCTTCGATATGAATGCCTTGATGCCCCGGTCGCTCAGTTTGTTTGTTGCTCGCCCA
>JAYVME010000554.1:0-2872 GCA_043759115.1 Betaproteobacteria bacterium
ACGAACGCGCCGACGAGACTGCCGACGCCGCCCAGGATGACGACGATCAACGCCAGCGGCAGCATGTCGGCGTCGAGCCCCGGATAGGCCGACAGGATCGGGCCGCCGATCACGCCGCCGGCACCCGCGAGGCCCGCGCCGAGACAAAACACGATGGTGAACAGCTTCGACACCGGAATGCCGACGGCGCGCGCCATCTGCATGTCGTCGACGCCGGCGCGGATCATCGCGCCCAACCGCGTGCGCTCCATCAGCAGGTACAAAGCAATCGCGGTAACGACGGCAATTCCGATGACTACCAGCCGGTAGCTGGGGAATGCGACACCCATGACGACCAGCGGATGCTGCAGATATTCGGGTGTAGGCACCGGAATCGGATCGCCGCCCCATACCACGAGACAGAAATCAGCGATGATGAAAGCGAAGCCGAGCGTGACCAGCACCTGCCCCAGCGCGTTGCCGGCAAGCGCGCGCAGTATGCAGCGCTCAAGCAGTCCGCCAAACAGCGCGACCACGAGCCCGCCGAGCAGCGCGGCCAGCCACAGGTTGGGCACGAACTTCAGTATCGTCACGCCCACGTACGCGCCAAGCATAAACAACGCGCCGTGCGTGAGGTTGGCGATGCGCATCAGGCCGAAGATCAGCGAGAAGCCGGCCGCCAACAGAAACAGCAACCCGCCCAGGGCGAGGCTGTTCAGCGTCTGTATGATCCAGAATTGCATGCAGTTCGAGCGCTAGCGCGCGCGATGGGGTGATTGAGTAATTCGGAAGCAATCTCAAAAACAATGCGGAACCGCCGATGGATTCTTTTTAATACCCCCTTGAGGGGTACGCCGATGAACGCCGATAAGATTGAGAACAGGTGCACCCACAATGAGGACTGGGTAACGGATAATGAATAGTTTCGCTCTTAACTCATCACTCATCACTCATTGCTCTTTTCTCACAATTTATTACATCGGCGTTCATCGGCGTTTATCGGCGGTTGCTTTTCGGTGTTGTGTTTTCGAGACCGCTTCTCAATCACTCAATCACTGCTCTTAACTATTCAAGATTTTTCGCGGGTGGAAAGTCGCGCGAATAAACCGGGTTCTTCAGGAACTCGTCCGGCTTGTAGGTCCAGAACTGGCTGACATTCGGATAGGTCTGGATCACCGCGTTGACGAGCCGGCCCTCCTTGCGTTCGACTTTGCGGATGTAAATATTGCCGACCACGTTGCCGTAGGAATCAAACGACACCGGGCCGCGGCAGGTATCCACCTTGGTCGCGCGCAACGCCTTCATGAACGCTGGCTTGTCCTCGATTTTGCCTTTGACCACCTCGAGTGCCGCCTGCAGCACCGCGCCATTGGTGTAGGTTGCGGCCGCGTAAAAACCCGGGTCATACTTCGCCTCGGCGCGGAACGCCGGCGCGAATTTACGGTTGATCGGATTGTCGATCTCGGCCGAGTACCAGCACGCGGTGAGTATGCCGAGCGCTTCGTCGCCCATGTTGCGCAGCACCGCTTCGTCGAACGCGGTCATGCCGCCGACCACGTTGAGCTTGCCGCGCAACCCGTACTCGTTGAACTGGCGGTACCAGCGAAAGCCGTTAGAACCCGCGAAGCCCAGAAAAATGCCGTCGATCTTCTGGTTCATCTGCGCGAGATAGGTGCTGTAGTCGGGCACGGTGAGCGGCGGAAAAAGCTTCTGCACGATTTTGCCGCCCGCTTCCTCGAATACGCGCTGGAAACCCGCCACCATCTCGTGGCCGTAGGGAATATCGTCGGCGATCACCGCCATGCGGCGGTACTTGAGCGTCTTCGCGCTGTAATCGGCCATCGGTTGCGAGCATTGCGACGAGGTCGAGGTCGCGCGCACGAACCACGGATTGGGCTTTCTTTGCGTCATGTCCTCGGCGGCCGCCACCGACATCGTCGGCATCTGCTGCTCGCGGATGTAATCGTCGATCGCGAGCGCCGAGCCCGCATCGAGCGGCCCGATCAGCGCCTGCACGCGGTTCTTCTCAACGAGTTCCTGCGTTTTGGTGCGGGCGGTGGCGGGCGAGCCCGCCGTATCGGCGACGAACAATTCGACCTTGCGCCCGGCCAGCGTGTCGTTGCGCTCGCGCAAATACATTACCAGCGCTCGCTCCATGTCGAGGCCGCCGGATGCGAGCGGGCCGGTCTTGACGGTCAGCAGTCCGAGCCGGATCGGTTCGCTTTGCGCGCGCACGATGGCCGGGAAACCCAATGCCGAAGCCCCGATGCCAGCACCGGCTGCTTGTATGAAACGTCTGCGATTGATAGTCATTTGCGCTCCTCCTTGATGGTAATTTCGAAACGTTCTAAAAAAAGTGCGTAACCGCCGATAAACGCCGATGTAATGGGTGATGAGCAATGGGTCATGGGTTAAGAATCAAATTACCCATTCCCCATTTTCGGTTCACTTACATTCGATCTCATCGGCGTCCATCGGCGGCTAAATGCGGTTTTTTTATGCAGAGTCCCTGGACAGCTTATACCGAAACCCGCGCGGCGCGCGGTGTTGCCGCTGCGCCGGCGAGCTTTTCGAACAACTGCTTGTTGGTGAGCACCCAGCCGAGGCAGCGCGCCACGTTTTGCAGCCCCAGCACGTGCAGGTCGTCACCATACATGCTTGCGACGCAATCGGCTAGCACCACCACGCGATAATCGAAATTGAACGCGGTGAACGACGTATTCAAGACGCAGGTATTGGTGTTGATTCCCATCAACACCACGTTTTTCACGTTCAGCGTGTCGAGCAATTGACGCAGGTCGGTGCCGTAAAAGCAGTCGAGGCGCTTTTTGTTGTCGATCACGTAATCGCCGGCGCGAAAAAGCTCCGGGATGATCTCGGTGCCGGGCGAGCC
>JAYVME010000555.1:0-14764 GCA_043759115.1 Betaproteobacteria bacterium
GATCCTCGCGCTGTTCAAGCGCATGCCGCAGGCCGACAAGGCGATGCGCGCGGGCGGGTGGCAGGAGAGCATCATCACCGAATCACTCGAGGGCAAGACGCTGGGCGTTCTCGGTCTCGGCCGTCTCGGCAAGCACGTCGCGCGATACGGTCGGGCGTTCGGCATGAAAGTCATCGCCTGGAGTCCGCATCTCACCGATGAGCGCGCTGCCGAGGCCGCGGTGCGCCGCGTATCGAAGGAGACGCTGTTCGCCCAGTCCGATGTGGTGTCGCTGCACATGGTCTCGAACGCCGCGACGAAAGGCATCATCGGCGCGGCCGAGATCGCCGCGATGAAGTCCACGGCATACCTCATCAACACTTCGCGCGGCCCGCTGATCGACGAGCAGGCGCTCATCAGCGCGCTCCAGAAGAAGCAAATTGCCGGCGCGGGGCTCGATGTGTTCTGGACCGAGCCGTTGCCGAAAGATCACATCGTGCGCCGTCTCGACAACGTGGTGCTCACGCCGCATCTCGGTTATGTCGTCGACGACAATCTGAAAATGTTCTACCAGAACGCGTTGAAGCACATCAAGAGCTGGATTGCCGGCGAGCCGCTGACGCCGATGGGGCGGTGAGAGAAGGGGGAAGGGTTAAAGGTGCGATCGCCCCGGGAAAGCAATCTAGCAGCCTGCGTCCTTCTTATGCAGGTAGCAGAAATACGACTGGCCGGGATAGTCACGCGCTTCGGCAGTTTGTAGCGGCGCGGAGGTACTGCAGCCGGAACTGCCCAATGCCGGGATCGCCAGGATTGCCAGTAAAAGCAATGATCGAGCGCGTTTCATCTGAATCGCCTTGGTGAGTGCGAGGCTGATGCCATCGCCAACATCACCCAGACTACGCTTTGCGCCGAGCCTGCCAATGAAAGTTACACAGGGTTACACCGGTTAAAGATTGCTTACAACCGGCAGGACTCGGGACTTGGCACTCGGCAATAGTCGGGAGGGCGGGAGGTGTGGCGGAGCAAGGCTGAAGGCGGAACGATGATGGTTGAAAGTTCTTTTTGGAACCGCCGATAAACGCCGATGAACGCAGGTAATTTCAAAAGACCTGGCGTTGGTTCGGGACCGGATCGGGATTTTATATCGGCGCTAATCGGCGTTTATCGGCGGTTGCTGTCCCGTGTTGTGTTTTCGAGACGGATTTCAGGTGATTTAGTCACGCAATCACGGCAATACATCCACGCTGATCTTCGCATCCTTAATCAGCTTCTTCCACATCGCGAGGTCGGTCACGATCATGTCGTGAAATCCCTGCGGCGTGCTGGTCGCGACTTCGAGGCCGTTCTTCTCGAACCGCTGCAACTCGTCAGGCGCCGCGAGCCCCTTGTTCATGATCGCGTTGAGGCGGTCGATGATCGCCTTTGGCGTGTGCGCCGGCGCGACGATGCCCCACCAGCCGGTGTTGTAGTAACCCGGCACGGTTTCCGCGACGGTCGGAATGTCGGGGTAGGCCTTGAGTCGTTGCGGATGCCCGACGCCGAGGATCCTGACCCGTCCGGCCTGATGAAGCGGCAGCAGTTGCAGCAACCCGGTGACGATGAGTTGCACGTTGCCGGCGATGAGATCGTTGATCGCCAGCGCACTGCCTTTGTACGGCACGTGCACGAGCTCGATGCCGGTGAGGGTCATCAGTTGCGCCGCACCCAGGTGATTGGGCGTGCCGACACCCGGCGATGCGACATTGAGTTTGCGCGGCGACGCGCGCGCGAGATCGATCAGCTCTTTGATGTTGTTCGCGGGCAGGCTCGCCGTCACCGCGATCGCGTACGGCACATACGTCGCCAGGCCGATGGCCGCAAAGTCTTTCAGCGGGTCGTACGGAATTTTCGAACCCATCAACGCGGGGCCGGACACGAGCCCGCCCGTTGTGCCGAGCAGCAGCGTGTAACCGTCGGGCGCCGCCTTCGCGCCGAGCGTGTGCCCGATCGTGGCCGCGGCACCCCCGCGGTTGTCGATCACCACCGGCTGTCCCAGCGCTTTTGCGAATATCGCGCCGACCGCGCGCCCCGTGAAATCGGTGCCCGCGCCCGGCGGGTAAGGAACGATGAGGCGGATCGGCCGGTTCGGGTAGGGAGTTTGTGCGGACGCCTGACCGCCCGCTACGACGAGCAGCGCGATCGCGATGGCACATGCAGTATGTGTGGGTATATTTGCGGTGCTGTCCCGTGCCGTCGGCAGTATCGTCATCGCGATTCCCTCCCTGCATATATTGTATGCGTTTGAGGGGCTGGGAGGGCGTGATAAAGTCTTCGCGCAGCATCCCGCTTGAACGAGGAGCAATGAATTGATCAAACCTAATGAATTCCGCGGCCATGCTTATCGCACGCACACCGCGGTGGACGCGTGGACGAAGCTGCGTGACGAGCCGGTGCTCGAACCGGATCTGCCGATCATCGATCCGCACCATCATGTGTGGGACGACCAGCGCGGCCGCTACCTGACGCACGAACTCGCGGCGGACGTCGGCAGCGGCCACAACATCATCGCCACGGTATTCGTCGAAGCCGGCGTGATGTATCGCGCCGACGGCCCGGCCGGGATGAAGCCCGTCGGTGAGGTCGAGTTCGTCAACGGCGTCGCGGCGATGGGCGCGAGCGGCCGCTATGGCAAAGCACGCCTGTGCGCGGGCATCGTCGGCCACGCCGACCTCATGCTCGGCGACAAGGTGCAGCCGGTGCTGGAAGCGCTGGACGCGGCGGGCAACGGCCGCTTCAAGGGCATCCGCCACGGCACGATTTGGGACACCGGCAACGCCGCCAGATTCGGCCGCCACCAGGTGCCGCGCCACCTGATGCTCGATGCGACATTTCGCCAAGGCTTCGCGTGCCTGCAGCCACCGAAGCTGTCATTCGAAGCCTGGCTCTTCCATCCGCAGCTCGCCGACCTCGCGGATCTGTTGCGCGCTTTTCCCGAGGCCAACGTCGTCATGAACCACTGCGGCGGACTGCTCGGCATCCCGCCGCACGACGGCAAGCGCGACGAAATCTTCAGAATCTGGCATGCGCATATCCGCGATCTCGCGCAATTCCCCAACCTCAGCGTCAAGATCGGCGGCCTGGGCATGCTGTATTGCGGTTGGGATTTTCACCTGCGCGACACGCCGCCGTCGTCGGCGGAAGTGGCCGCCGCGTGGCGGCCCTATGTTGAGGCCTGCATCGAGGCGTTCGGCCCCGAGCGTTGCATGATGGAAAGCAATTTCCCACCGGACAAGCAAACGTGCGGCTACGTCGTGTTGTGGAACGCCTTCAAGCGGATCACGCAGGGCTGCTCGGCGGTGGAGAAAGCGGCGCTGTATCGCGACACCGCCGCGCGGGTTTACCGGTTGGAAGTCTGACGCGGAGACGCGTTCGCACACTCGTTGCACGGTGCGCGAATGCGTTAGGGGACCTCTAATTAATCGTCATGCCCGCGCAGGCGGGCATCCAGACGTATTTGAATTTCCTGGGTTCCCGCGTACGCGGGAACGACGACAGTGGGTTTTTTTTTAGACCTTCCTTAAAGCGGATTTGCGTCGACCGCAATTACTCCGCCTTCATGCCTCTTTCCTTGAACACCACGCGCCACTTCTGCACTTCGCTCTTGAGGTGGGCGGTCGCCTCATCGGGCGTGTTGGCGATGATTTCCACACTGCGGTCGCGCCAGCGCTGGACGGCCTCCGGCGTGCGCAGGCTCGCGCGCACCTTGTCGTTGATCTGATTGATCAGCGCGCGCGGCGTGGCGGCGGGCGCCGCAAAAATATGCCAGGTCGTGAATTCGTAGCCGGGCAGCCCCGATTCCGCAAGCGTCGGAATTTGCGGCGCGACCGGCGAGCGCTTGAGGCCTGTCACGCCGAGCGCGCGCAGCCGCTTCGCCTCCACCAGTGGCAATGCGTCGGCGACCGTGTTTGAAAAGAAGACCGGAATTTCCCCGCTCATCGCGGCGGTCGTCGCCGCGCCGCCGCCCTTGTAGTGCACCGCGAACAGGTCGATCTTACCCATGTAATTCAGCAACTCCGCCGCTATATGCGGATTGGTCGCGGCGCCCGCGGTGCCGTAGCTCAAGGTGCCCGGCCGCGCTTTCGCGAGCGCGATCAGCTCTTTGACCGACTTCACGGGCAGCGACGGATGCACGACCAGCAGCGCATCCACGGAGGACACGATCGAGATTGGCGCGAAGTCGGTGAGCGGGTCGTACGGCATCCTGCTGTACACGAACTGGTTCGTCACGAACGGCAGCGTATTGAGTAGCAGCGCGTAGCCGTCGGGTGGTGCATTTTTCGCGAGTTCGGTGCCGATGTTGCCGGACGCGCCGGCGCGGTTGTCGACGACGATTTGCTGGCCCCACGCCTTCGACAAATCGGCGGCGAGCAGGCGCGCCACCAGATCGACGCTGCCGCCGGGCGGAAACGGCGTAATGATGCGCACCGGCTTCGCCGGGAAATCCGCCGCGAACGCGGTGGTTGCGGCCAGCACAACGGCGGTTGCCGCGATGTGATTGATGAGAGCGCTACTACGAGTCATGGTAGATAGGAGTGAGGGGTGAGGGGGTGAAGCATTCACCTAACCGTTTCGGACGTCAAGCGCGGGTTGCGAAGCAACCGGGAGAGCGTAAGACCGTAACCCTTCGCGGCACACAGGCATAAAATACGCGAAAATCGCCACGCCGGCGCCGGAACAATTCCGGTTTCCAACTTGAGGACAGTCCGCATGAATGCTATCCACCCACTCCATATTCTCGCCGTCGACAACGGCGTCGCCGTCGTCACGTTGAACCGCCCCGAAGCGATGAACTCGCTCAACACCCAATTGCGCGCCGAGTTGACGGCGCTGTTTCCCGCGCTTGATGTGCGCGACGACGTGCGGGTCATCGTCATCACCGGCGCCGGCGACAAGGCGTTTTGCAGTGGCGCCGATCTGAAAGAACGCGCCGCGCGCACCACCGGGCAGATGGTGCACGACCGCCATCACGTGGTCGCGAAATGGACCAGCCTGGTGGCGGGCCTGCGCAAGCCGGTGATCGCGGCGATCAACGGTTACTGCATGGCGGGCGGCTTCGAGTTATTACTTCAGTGCGACATCAGCATCGCTTCCGAGCGCGCGATATTTTCGCTGCCGGAAACGACGCACGGATTTTTTCCGGGTGGCGGCGCGTGCCAGCGGCTGCCGCGGCTGGTTGGCATCCAGAAGGCGAAGGAACTTATTTTCACCGGACGGCGCTGGGATGCGCAGGAGGCCGCACAACTCGGACTCGTGAACAAAGTCGTGCCGCACGCCAAGGTGATGGAGGAAGCGCTGGCGCTCGCGCAGCGCATCGCCGCGAACCCAATGATCGGCGTGGTCCAGTCCAAGTCCGCGCTCAATCAGTCGCAGGAAGTCGGGCTCACGGCGGGCCTGCGCTTTGACAACGAAGCGTGGGCCGGTTGCATGCACTCGGACGAGTGGAAGGAGAAGCTCGGCGGGTTTGTGAAGGGCGAGCGCAAGGCGTAGGCGTGAGGCGTGAGCGGTGAGGGTGTGAGAGCGCGAGATACGTGCTTCGCCGAGTGACGCCAGGCGAGAGACGCTCACGACACATCAACGGTCTTCAGTCCGGCCTTGCGTGCCGCCGAAAGTTGCCGACGGTCGGCTGAAACAAAGATATCAGGCTTGACGGCGAGCGCGCACGCCACATGAAGGGCATCCATTGCCCGCAACGGATGCGACTCCAGCAGCGAAACAACCGAGACCAGAATGTCTGATGTGATATGACAGATGTCGACGTCTGCCAGATCCGCCATCGTGTCACCCTTCAGCTTTCGGTAATCCGCCCTGGCGAGTTTCTTTTCCCGTACGAGGCGGGACAACGTTGAGATCAGTTCCGGAAGGCAAATGACACTGACGACGAGATTGTCCGCCTTTTGGCATAACGCCATAACCTTGGCCGACCCCTGCTCGGCAACATAACGCTTCGCAAAAGCCGAGGTATCCAGAAACAATTTCAAGCCGACTTATCCCGCTCGCTCAGTATCTCCCGACTCAACGACAAGCCTTTAACCGTTAGTGGGGTAGCTGGTTTTTTCCACGACGGAACCCCGCCACGGAACGGCACGATTTCGGCGATGGGTTTGCCGTTGCGAAAAACGCGCACCGTATCCCCGCCTTCGACGGCATCAAAATAGTCCTTGGCGTGATTGCGCAATTCGGTGAATGTGGCGTCCCGCATGGAGCCTCCTGTACGGTTCTGTACACTATGATGTACATAATTTTAGATGATGTCAATGGGCGCGCGGGCCTCGGATTCGACAACGAAGCGTGGGCCGGCTGCATGCACTCGGACGAGTGGGAGGAGAAGCTCGGCGGGATCGTCAGGAAAGAGCGGCGATTCGGTGAATCAGTTACTTAGAGGCGGCCTCAAAAACAGTGCGGAACCGCCGATGAACGCCGATGAATCAGTGTCTTTCGGGCACCGGCTCATTCACCTTGTGGGTGAAGGGCATGAAGCATTGCACGGCATTGATTTTTCGGCGTTCATCGGCGTTCATCGGCGGTTGCATTTTTTTTGAGATGGCTTCCTGATCAACATCCCTCGTCGCGGCGCGAATTGATTGGCTGATTGCCATCGCACGGCCGATCCTGGAACACCTTGCCGCAGCGGTAGGTTTGTTGCGCCTGGACGTGCGCGCACAGCAGCAGGCAGATGCCCGCCAGCGTTATCTTTACCCCATTCGCTCGAATCATTGTCATTCCTCCCTGTGTCGGCACGCCTTGTTCGCCAGTCGTGTTCGGTCGCTGGCATCGGAGCACAACCCGCGGCTAGTTTGCCATGGCGATCGTGGCATCGCAATGCGAGTGTCCTGGCGGTTACGCTGCGCAACGCAGCACGGTGATCTCCGCGGTGAACTTGCCCGTCACCGGCCCGGCGCTACTGCCGAAGTGCGAGTTGCCGGCAAGGGCGAAGATAAAGTGGGGCGTGGTGAAATGAGCGCTCAACGCGCCGGAACAATCGACACCCGATTTATCTATTCTTGACTATCCAGCGCACCGCGCTGACGGCGGGAGTTAATGGTAATACCACCGTCGTTGATCCATATCAAAGATAGGGGAGGGAAGTTGTGTCAAAAAAGCGCATTGTTCAACTTTGGAAGCCGCCTGAAGTTCGCATCCTCTGGGCTGGATGCAATGCGATTCGGATTGAACCGTAGTACGCGCGAATCTAACAAGGAGGGGAAATTTTATGAAACCATCGGCAGTCGCCAAAACAGCCGCACTGCACCACGAGGTTAAGCGTCTGGTGCGCAAAAAAGCCGTCAGTGCCCCGCAGGTTCTGAACGAAGCTTACGACTATCAGAAGCCATCGTCCTTCTCGCGCGCCATGCGGCTGGACATCAAGGGCATCACGATACTTTTCATATCGGGCACGGCCAGCGTTGACGAGAACGGGCGGGCCGTCCACGTGGGCGACTTCCGCGCGCAGACCAAGCGGGCCTATCGCAATATCACGACCCTGCTCGAAGCCGAAGGCGCAACGTGGAAGGATATCGTGCGCACGACATGCTACTTGCGCGATATCGAGCGCGACTACTCGGCCTTCAACGAAATCCGCACGCAGTTTTTCAAGGAACAGGGATTGAATCCATTGCCGGCCTCCACCGGCATCCAGGCTATTCTTTGCTGGCCGGACCTGCTGATCGAGATGGAGGCGATAGCGATTTTTGATACCGACCGTTAGCGGCGGTACTGCGCGGTGTTGACTCCCCGTGCGGGCGGCGCGACCAAGGCCGGCCCGTTGTCGAAGCGTAATGGTTGATGGAGGTGATGCATGGACTATTTGAACCAGCAATGCCTGAATGACGTTTCATACGATAAATTTCAGACGCAGCACCCGTACCCGTGGCTGAGCCTCAAGGCTTCGTTGACGCCGGAAGGTTACCAGCGCCTGCGCGCGACCCTGCCCGACAATTCTTTGTTCAAAGCGAATGTCGGCGTCAAGCGCGCGCATGGCCAGGCGAGTCACGACCGCAACATCCTGCACTACCAGCCGCACATGAAGCTTGCCGAACCGTGGGCCGAATTCATCGCGGAGCTTCAGGGCGACGCATACCAGGCGTTCCTCCATCGGATATTCGGCCCTGAAGCCGGCGACGAATTTATCCTGACATTCGAGTGGTACTACGCGTGGGAGGGTTGTTCCGTTTCACCGCATTGCGACGCACGACGCAAGCACGCCACGCATATCTTCTATTTCAATACCGAAGCGGACTGGGACACGGCGTGGGGCGGCAATATCCTGATGCTGGACGACGAGGGGCGGTTCAAACCCCATTCCGCGCCGCGGTTTGACGACTTCAAAGTGGCGGGCAATATCGTCCCGCGGGGAAATGAAAGCCTGATCTTCGAGCGCACCGACCATTCCTGGCATGGCGTACGTCCGCTGCAATGTCCCCCGGACACATTGCGCAAGCTCTTTATCGTCACGGTCAACGTGCCCACCTGGCAGGTGTGGTGGCGGCGCGTTCGCGGCAAGGACCCGGACGGTTATCGCTTTAGCGCGGGGGCGTGACAGGGCGGCGGGCAGCCTCGTCGAAAGACGTGCCCTCATGCGCCGCGAAAGCGCGTGGGGCTGAACGGCGCAATGTCGATGTCGGGTTTGCGGCCCGCTACAATCGCGGCGATCACTTTTCCCATCACCGGCCCCGCGCTCATGCCGAAGTGCGAGTTGCCGAAGGCGAAGAACGCGTTGGCGAATTTCGGCGCGGCGCCCAATACAGGCAACCCGTCGGGCAGGCTCGGACGCCGGCCCATCCAGCGCGTCACTTTTTCCAAGCGTACGCCGGGGAACATGTTGCGCGCCTGTTGTTCCAGTAATTCGGCGCGCCGCCAGTTCGGCGGCGCATCGTAGCCCGCGAACTCAGCGGTGCCCGCGACCCGCAGGCCCATGTTCATCGGCGCGCATACGAACTTGGCGTCGACATGGGTGACCGGAATGCGCGGCATCACGCCGGGGTCTTCGATCGTGATGTGATAGCCACGCTCCGCTTCGACCGGCAGTGGTGTGCCGAGCTCTGCGCTCAACTGACCTGACGCGGCGCCCGCGGCGATCACCAGGCGTTCGATGGGATGCACTTCGCCGTCAACGACGATACCCGTCACGCAGTCCGCGTTGGTCCGGAAGCCGGTGACTTTGCCGCGCACGATGGCAGCACCATTGCGCGCGGCTTCGCCCGCGATGAGGGTGACGAGCTCGTGCGGATTCTTGCAGCGGGCGTTGTCGGGTAGCAGCATGCCGCTCTTGAAAATAGGCGCGAGCGCGGGCTCCGCTGCGCAAAGCTCGTTTTCTCCCATGAGTATCATCTTCACGCCCGCGGCCTCACGCATGAACTGCGCGATCTGCGAGCCCTGCGCTGCGTGCGGGCGCGTAGACACATAAAGCTGCCCGCAGCGTTCGATGAGCGCCGCCGCCGGCGTGTTGCGCGTGAGCGTGTCGTAAGCCTCCAGCGTGCCGCCATGCAGCTCGCGCATCGCGCGCGACGTTTTGAGCGCCGCGTCCGTGCCGCTCGACTTTATCGCGGTGAGCAACCACGGCAGCACTTTCAGAAAGTAACCGGGACGCACGGCGAGCGGACCATTCTGAGCGAGCCAGCCGGGCAACTCCTTGAGAAAGCCGGGAATCATATAGGGCACGACCGCGCCGGGGCTCAGATTGCCCGCGTTGCCAAACGAAGCGCCCTCGCCGATAGGGCCGGCGTCGATGAGCGTGACCTTGAAGCCGGCGCGCTGCAGCCATGCCGCGGAACAGACGCCGACGATACCGGCGCCGACGACCGTTACCTCGCCTTCGCTCAAGCTATTCGACCTTGATGTTGCGTTCGCGGACGAGCTTGCCCCACTTGTTCATTTCGCTTTTAACGAATTGCGCGGCCTCGGCCGGCGACTTCATCGCATCCGGCTCGAAGCCCATGTTGATCATCTTCGTGCGCAAATCGTTGCCGGCGACGACCTCGCGGATGGCGGCATTCAACCGCGCCACGACATCCGGCGGCGTGCCGGCTGGCGCCTGTATCGATTCCCACGTCGCCACGTCGAAGCCGGGGACGCCGGTTTCCGCGATGGTGGGAATTTCCGGCGCGCCCAGCACGCGCTTGCCGGTGGAGACCGCAATGCCCTTCAACTTGCCCTCGCGCGCGAGATTAATCGCCGAGCCGATGCCCGGCAACATCATGGTGATGCGCCCGCCCATGACGTCCGCGACCGCGGGGGCGCTGCCCTTGAACGGCACGTGGACCATGTCGGTGCCGGTCATGCTGAGCAGCATTTCGCCGGCGAGATGCGCGGCGCTGCCGATGCCAAATGACGCATAGGTGAGTTTGCCCGGCTGCGCTTTGGCCATCGCGATCAAATCTTTGACCGACCGCACCGGCAGATTATTGTTGGTGATCAGGAGCAGCGGCACGATTGCGACGATGGCCACGGGCGTGAAGTCTTTCTCGATGTCGTAGTCGAGCTTGTAGAGACTCGGGTTGATCGCGAAGGACGCCGAAACGAAGAGCAGCGTGTAGCCGTCCGCCGGCTGGCTCTTCACGTACTGGGTGGCGACGATGGTGTTCGCCCCCGCCTTGTTGTCGACAATGATCTGTTGGCCCAACTTCTCGGTGAGCGCGGCGCCAAGAATACGGGCGAGCGCATCGGAGCCCCCGCCGGGCGGGAATCCCACGATGAGCTTGATGGGTTTTGCGGGGTAGGCTTGCGCCCAAGCCATTCCGGTGGCGGCGAGGGCGGTGAGGAAAATCAGCGGGACAGCCGAAATTCGGGCGGCGGAGTTGATGGCGGCAAACATGAGCTGTACCTCTGGGGTTTGTTCCCGACCCGCGGCCGCGGATCGAGCGTTGGTTTACATAGCGTAATGTAGCGACCGGCGAGATGCGGTGTCAAACGGGCTGCAAATCCGATGACAAATGGATTATGCTTGATGGCGTTTTTAGAAACCATATACCAGCAATTAGGTCGGCGTTAATCGGCGTATATCGGCGGTTGCTTGTCGGTGTTGTGTTTTTGAGGCGGGTTCTAGGGAATAATTTTCTCCGCGCGATACTGCGCGAAGTGCTGCGCGAACATTGTGCCGGTGACCAGCGCTTCGCCGAAACCCAGCGCGCGCGCCTTGGCCATCGACGACTCGATGTCCCATTCCGGCCTGAACAGATAATCGCCGTACGGCCACAACGCGATCGCGTCGAGTTGCGTCGGACGCAGGCCGTGTTTTTTTATCGCGCCTTCCCACGCCGCGCTTTTGTCGGTCATGTAGGCGGCGAGGTTCACGTTACTTGGGCTGCCTGCGCGCATGCCGAAGTCTTTGGCGAACTGCGGCCACAAGTCGGACCAGCGCGGATAATCACCGTTGACGACGTTGAAGCCCTCGTTCGCGCAGCGCGGCTCGTTTACCATCCACTCGAGGCAGCGCGCGAGTAGCGCGGTATCGGTGAATTGCGTGCGCACCTGAAAACCGGCGGCAGTGCCGGGAAAGTCAAGCGGGAGGCCGAGTTCGCGTTGCACTGTTGCGTAGACCGCGATGAGCAGCCCGGCCGAGCGCGCATAGTCGATCGCCGGGTCGCAAAACGAATGCGGCCGCGAAGTCGAGTAGCTCCACGCCTTGCCGCGGCTTTGCGCGCGTAGAAAATCCTCCTGCTCGAAATAGAAGTTGCGGTTCTTCGCGCGCGGCGTGTCCTCGGTCAGCGGCAATGGAACCGGGCCGAGCTGATGTCCATAGTATTTGCTGCCATGCACCGCGTGCACGTGTTTTAGTTTCGCGACGGGCTCGATTACGGTGACGAGATTCTCCAGCATGGCCGCGTTGATCTCGACCGACTCGGGTAGGCCTTCGGGATGGTCAAAGCGCGCGGCGTAGAAAATATGCGTGACTTCGCTTAATGCGCCGAGCTTGCGCCCGCAATCGGCGCTGTCGTTGAGATCGACCGCGATCCAGTGCATTTTGTTTTGCGCGTCGCGTGGATAACGCGCGAGCCCGATCACGTTCCAGTTGCCGGTGCCGAGCAGATGTTCGGCGATGCGGCGGCCGATCAGGCCCGAAGCGCCCGCGATAAGCGCGGTGTTGGTGCTCACAAAAAGTTTGAGCGCGTTATGCAGTCACGCCGAGCAGCTTGCAAAACGGTTCAACCAGCGGGTACGTCTCGATCTTCCAGGACTCGGCGAGTATGTGCGCGGCCGTTTTTTCCGGAAAAGCGATGCGCAGCTGGTCGCGGGTTTTCGCCGAAATGTCCTCGTCGGTCAGCGGCCGGTTCGCACTGCCGCGGCAATCCTTGACGTTCGCTTGCAGGGACTTGCCGTCTTTAAAGACGACGCGCGCGCTTGCCGCTTCGCGGCCGACCGCGGCATCGGTTGTCGCCATGACTTTACCGCGCAGGCTGGCAACGAGGGGGTCGTGCAGAATCGGATCGGCGATTTCGGCGATGCCCGCGGCTTTGTATATCAGCGATACCGCGGCCCAGTGCTGCAGGCTGACGAGTGCCTGATTGCGGATTTTCGGCGCGGGCCGGTTGCACAGTTGCACCGCCATCGGATTGACCGTGAGCTCGATGCGTTCGATCTGCGCGGCATTGTAAGTATTTTTTTGCGCGATATCGAGGCAGGCATCGATGATCGGATGAATCACGAACCCGCTCGGGTACGGCTTATAGGCGAGCGTGGAAATTTCCCACGCCTGCCCGAGCCTGTCGAGTGCCGCTTCCATCTGCGGACGCGTGCCGAACGACACCGCGAAACCTTTCGGGCCTTCGATCATCGTGTCGTTGCAGGTGAAGCCGCGCGCGGCGAGCAACGCGGCCATGAGTCCGCAGCGCGCGGTATGCCCCTGAATGAACTGGCCGCCCATCGTCGCGTGCGCTTCGCGCAGTCCCGCCGACTGGTTGGTCGCGAGCCCGATCGCGGTCGCCATGGTGTCTTCGTCGAAGCCCATGACCACGCCCGCGGCAACCGCCACGCCGATGCCGCCCACGAGGCCCGCCATCGACAAACCGATCGCGCATTCCGCGGGCGGCGTGCTTACGATATTACCGATGCGGCATTGAATTTCGTTGCCGAGCACGAGCGCATGCACGAGTTGTTTGCCGGTCATCGGCTGGCGTTCGGCGAGTGCCAGCAGTGCTGCGCCGACCGGGCTCGTCGGATGCGCGACGGTCGCGAAATGCGTGTCGTTGTACGCGAGCACCGCCGAACTCATCGAGTTGATAAAGGCAGCGTTCAATGCATCGAGCTTCTCGCGGCGGCCGACCACGGTGGTCGAGGCGGCGCCGTTGAATTCGGTCAGCACGTCGAGCGCGCGTCGAATCACGTCCTCCCGCGAGGCGCCGGCCGCGCAGCCGACCCAGTTGACGAAAGCGCGCACGCCTTCGTGTTTGATTGCCGGCGGCAGCGTGTCGTACTTCGATTGAACAACAAAGCGCGCGAGCGCGCGGGTGATACCGGTCATCGGGAGTTCCTTAAAGTGCCTAACATAATGAAACGCGCAATGCGCTGTCCGGGCCGCGCGATGACGTCGAGCGTGAGCGCGTTGTCGCTGCCGTATACGCTTGCGTTGACCTGCACCGTGCGCTCCATGCCCAACGTTTCGCACATGCGCAGATAGTCGGCGAGTGGCGCTGGCGCCGGCGTGTAGCTGCGCGCGGCGACGAGCGGGTACTCGCGCGGGTCTTCGAACACGTGGCAATGACAATCGGTGCTGCCGGGAGGCAGCGCGTGGCGCGGTTGACGCGGATGCGGGCCGATGCAGGCGGGGGCGGTGGACATGTTTATTGGAAACCCTTTTCAAGAATCTAAAACTGCAAGCAACCGCCGATGGACGCCGATGAACGCCGATCAGATCGAAATTAAGTGAGCGATAATGAGGAACGGGTACGGGGAAAGCGTAAATTCACTCCTGAATTATCATCCATTACATCGGCGTTCATCGGCGTTTATCGGCGGTTCCGCACTGTTGTTGAGACCGCTTTTGAGTCATGAATGCCAACGCTCTAATCCACTTTCGCGCCCGAGTCGCGCACGACCTTGGTCCATTTTACGAGATCGCTCTTCAGAAACGCGGCGAATTGTTCCGGCGTGTTCGTCAACGGTTCGGCGCCGAGCGCGGCGAAACGCGCGGCGACGTCGGGCGACTGCACGATTTTCACGAGCTCCGCGTGCAGGCGGGTGATGACCGCGGGCGGCGTGCCCGCCGGCGCCAGCACGCCGTACCACACCGACACTTCATAACCGGGCAGTCCCGTTTCGGCGATTGTCGGCAGTTCGGGTGCCGCCGCCGAGCGTTTGTCGCCGGTGACCGCCAATGCCCGCAGTTTGCCCGCCTGCACCTGAGGCAGCGCGATCGGCGCACCCGGGAACATGAGGGAGATCTGTCCGCCGAGCAGATCGCTGAACGCATTCGTCACGCCCTTATAGGGCACGTGCACGATTTTGATATGGGCCATCGAGTTCAACATCTCGCCGGCGAGATGCAGCACGCTGCCATTGCCGGCCGAGCCGTAGAGCAATTGCGCGGGTTTTGCTTTCGCGAGCGCGATCAGTTCCTTGACCGACTTCACAGGCAGCGACGGATGCACGACGAGCACGAGAGGTGTCGTCGCCACCAGCGTCACCGGCGCGAAGCTTTTGACCGCATCGTAGGGGAGATTCGCATAGAGGCTCGGATTGATGGTGAGCGTGCTGGCGGTGACCAGCAGCGTGTAGCCGTCCGGCGGGCTCTTCGCCACCGCTTCATTGCCGA
>JAYVME010000556.1:0-6809 GCA_043759115.1 Betaproteobacteria bacterium
GTCCGCGCCCGGCGGCAGTAACGATAAAACCGCACGCGGCCTGGAACGTATCATTCACGACAAGCGCCTGCTGTCCGCCACGCTGACGGTGGTCAACAAACCCGGCGGCGGCAACGCGATGACCATGAATTACCTCAATCTGCATCAGGGCGACGCGCATTACCTGATGATAGGCACGCCGACCATACTCACCAACCACATCATCGGCGCGAGCACGTTGAACTACACCGACTTCACGCCGATTGCGTCGCTCTTCAACGAATACATCGTATTTGCGGTCAAGGCCGACGCGCCGATCAAGACCGGCCGCGACCTGATCGAACGCCTGAAGAAGGACCCCAAGTCGGTGAGCATCGGTTTTGCCACCGCTGTCGGCAGCCACAATCACATCGCGGCGGGCCTCCTGGCGAAAGCAATTGGCGCCGACGTACGCGCGTTGAAGGTCATCGCGTTCAAGGGCTCCTCCGAAGCGGTCGCCGCACTCCTGGGCGGTCACATTGATCTGGTGACGACCGCGGCCGGGAACGTCGCCGAACAGGTCGAAGCAGGCAAACTGCGCATCGTCGGCATCGCCGCGAATCAGCGCCTGACCGGGCCGTATGCCGCAGTGCCGACCTGGAAAGAGCAGGGCGTCAATGTGGTGTTCGGCGGCTGGCGCAGCATCATGGGCCCGAAAGGCATGACCTCGGCGCAGATTGCCTATTGGGAAAAAATCATGACGCAGGTCGTCGCGCAACCCGAATGGAAAAGCGATCTCGAGCGAAATTACCTTACCGGCGATTTCGCGCTGAGCGAGCGCTTCAAGCTCGATCTCAAGCAGGATTATGCGGGCATGAAGGCGGTGCTGAGCGATCTCGGGCTAGCGAAATGAAGGGTGAGGCGTAAGCGGTAAGCGGTAAACGGTAAACGGTGAGGGGTAAAAGCGTTAGAGTATTTGCCGCTTACCGCTTACAAGCAATTTATTGAAAGGAAAAAATTATGACCGAACCTGTCGTCCTCGTCGAGCGTCCCGCCGAAAACGTCGGCCTTGTCCGCATCAACCGGCCCGAGGCGCGCAATGCGTTGAACCTTGAAGTGCGCAAGTGCCTGGTGCAGGCGCTGGCGGACATGACCGACGACGCGAATATCCGCGCCATCGTGCTCGCGGGCAGCCCGAAAACGTTCGCCGCGGGCGCCGACATCAAGGAAATGGCCGGCGTCGGCAGCATAGAACATCTGCTGCGCGGCACGCACAAGCTGTGGCGCTCGATCTACTCGTGCCCGAAGCCGGTGATCGCGGCGGTCAACGGTTTCGCGCTCGGCGGCGGCTGCGAACTGGCCATGACCTGCGACATCATCATCGCCGGTGAATCGGCCAAATTCGGCCAGCCCGAGGTCAAGATCGGCATCATTCCGGGCGGCGGCGGCACGCAACGCCTGACGCGCGCGGTCGGCAAGTTCAAGGCGATGCGCTACATCCTGACCGGCGATATTTTCAGCGCAAAGGAAGCCTTCGACATGGGACTGGTATCCGAGCTCGTGCCTGACGCCGAAGTGGAAAAGCGCGCGATTGCGATGGCGCAACAACTTGCCGAGCTGCCGCCGCTCGCGCTCCTGCATGCCAAAGAATCCGTGCTCGCATCGATGGAAACGCCGCTGTCGGCGGGACTCGCGTTCGAAACCAAAGCCGTGCAAATCCTGTTTTCGTCGCAGGACCAGAAAGAAGGCATGGCCGCGTTCATCGAGAAGCGCAAAGCGAAGTTCATCGGCAAGTAGCCGCCGCCACTTTTGAGTCCATCGACACCAGCGTCAGACACCGCGCGCGCTGACCTCTTCGCGTTGGGTGCGCTATTACTCGGCGCCACCGCAATCGGCACGTCGGCGCTGTTCGTCAAAGTCAGCGAAACCGGCCCGATCGCGACCGCGTTCTGGCGCGTGTTCCTGGCACTGCCCTTTCTGTGGCTGTGGTCGGTGCTCGCGGAGCGCGAACGCCATGGCGCGAGTTTCGCCGCGGAACGCGGCCTGTTCGTCGCCGCCGGACTCTTTTTCGCCGGCGACCTCGCGTTCTGGCATTGGTCCATTGTACTGACTTCGGTCGCCAACTCGACGCTGCTGGCCAATCTCGCGCCGGTTTTCGTCGCGCTGGCGGCGTGGCTGGTGTTCAGGCAGCAGTTGCGCAAAAAATTCCTGCTCGGTCTGGCCATTGCGCTTACCGGCATGATGATATTGATCGGCGGCGACTTCGGGTTGCAGGGCAAAGAATTAACCGGTGATGCGCTCGGCGTGGTGACCGCCATGTTCTATGCCGGCTACCTGATGACGGTAACGAAACTGCGCGCGCGCGTCGCCACGTCCACCCTTATGGCGTGGAGCGGCCTTATTACCGCAATCGTGCTGCTGCCGGTCGCGCTCGCGTCGGGCGAGCAGTTGCTGCCGGTCAGCCATATGGGCTGGATCAAGTTGATTGGTCTTGCGCTGATCTCGCAGGTCGCGGGACAAAGCCTGATCGCCTATGCGATGGCGCACCTGCCTGCAACATTTTCGTCAGTCGGATTATTGTTCCAACCGGTCATGGCGACGCTGTTTGCGTGGTTGTTACTCGGCGAAGCGGTCAGCGCGCTGCAACTCGCCGGCGGCTTTACGGTGCTGGTCGGCATCCGTTTGGTGCATCTGGCGGAAAATCCGCGCTGATACTCCGCGTTTGCGATTTGTTTCACGCACCGGAATTTTTTGTGCTTGAATAAGGACGGCGCATTTAATTGGGTCGCCTGGTAAAACCGGTGGGCAACCCGTTGCCCACCCTGCTAACTGCCAAAATTTATCGGAGGTAATTAATGATTTGGCTCGCGCGTGTTTCGATTTCCTTGCTCTTCTTGTCGTCCGCCGCGATCGCCGCGGCGCAGACCTACCCCGCCAAATCCGTGCGCATGGTGGTGCCATTCGCCGCCGGCGCCGGCTCCAACGACATCATGGCGCGACTCGTCGCGCAGAAGCTCACTGACGCATTCGGCCGGCAGGTCGTCGTCGACAACCGTCCCGGCGCCTCCGGCATCATCGGCACCGACATCGTCGCCAAGGCGCAACCCGACGGATACACGATCTTGATGATGAGTCTCACGTATACCGTGCTGCCGAGCCTGTTCAGCAAACTGCCTTACGATCCGGTCAAAGACCTGACGCCGGTGACGATGGTCGCGTCCGCGCCGCTGATGCTGGTCGTGCATCCTTCGCTGCCGGCGAAATCGGTACAGGAATTTATAGCCTACGCGAAGGCGAACCCTGGCAAACTCAATTTCGGTTCGGGCGGTCCGGGCGCGACTCCGCATCTAGCCGGAGAAATGCTAAAGTCCATGGCCGGACTGCAGGTGACCCACATCCCGTATAAAGGCGGCGCGCCGGCGCTCGCTGATCTCATCGGCGGGCAGATCCAGTTCATGCTCGAGAACATTCCCGGCACGCTGCCGTTCGCCAAAGCCGGCAAGCTGCGCGCGCTCGCGGTCACTGATCTCAAGCGCTCACCGCTGCTGCCGGAATTGCCGACGCTCGACGAATCCGGGATCAAGGGTTACCAGATCGTCGGCTGGAACGGATTGTTCGTTCCCGCTGGCACGCCGCAAGCTATCGTTAACAGGCTGTATGCCGCTGTCGCCAGTGCATTGGCGCTGCCGGACGTAAAAGAGAGATTGTCGATCCTGGGTGCTGATGGCGTCGGCGATACGCCGCAACATTTCGCCGCGTTCATCAAAGCGGATATCGCCAAGTGGGCCAAAGTCATCAAGGATGCCGGGATCAAAGTCGAGTAACCGGCCCCTACATCTTGTTAATTCGTAAACCGCCGATGGACGCAGATGAACACCGATAAATCCAAAACCGCGATAAAGACGGTTGAAGATATTTTATCGGCGTCAATCGGCGTTCATCGGCGGTTCCAGCATGTTTTGGATTTGGATTCCTGAGTGTCCGACGTAACAAGGCGGCTCGCGCGCTTTATCGTCGATTCGCGCTGGGGCGACATTCCCAGGGAAATCCGCCACGAAGCGAAACGCGCGCTCTTGAACTGGCTGGGCACAGCGCTCGGCGGCTGCAACGATGTGGCCGTGGACACCGCGCTCGCCGCGCTGCGCGAATTCTCCGGACCGCCGCAGGCGACGGTGCTCGGCCGCCGTGAACGGCTCGATATCCTGAATGCGGCGGTGATCAACGCAATCAGCTCGAACATTCTCGACTTCGACGACACGCATTTGCGCACGGTGATACATCCGACGGTACCGGTCGCGTCGGCGCTGCTCGCATTGGCCGAACACACGCCGGTCACCGGCGCGCAGTTTCTGCACGCGTTCATACTCGGAGTCGAAGCGGAATGTCGAATCGGCATTGCGGTGTCGCCCGAGCATTACAACATCGGCTGGCATATCACCGCGACGTGCGGCGTATTCGGCGCGGCGGCGGCGTGCGGCAAGGTTTTGAAACTGAGCGAACAACAAATGACGTGGGCGCTCGGCATCGCGGCCACGCAATCCTCGGGCCTCACCGCGATGCTGGGCAGTATGACCAAGACTTACAACATGGGACATGCCGCGCGCAATGGTTTGACCGCGGCGCTGCTCGCACAGAAAAACTTCACCAGTTCCGAACGCGGCCTCGAAGCGCCGCGCGGCTTTGCGCATGTGCTGTCCACGCATTGCGATTTGAACGCCATCGTCGATGGGCTCGGGAAAAGCTGGGAACTCGCGCAAAATGCATACAAGCCGTATCCCTGCGGTATCGTCGTGCATCCGATCATCGATGCCTGCCTGCAGTTGCGTAGCGAGCAAGGTTTCGCGCCGGAGGCAATAGAACGCATCGAACTGCGGGTGCACCCGCTGGTTTTGAAACTGACCGGCAACGCGACGCCGCGCGACGGCCTGGAAGCCAAACTATCGGTGCAACATTGCGCCGCGGCCGCGTGCATCTTCGGCGCGGTGGGCGTCAAGGAATTTACCGATGCCTGCGCGACCGATTCCGCCATCGCCGCGCTACGCGCGCGCGTCACCGCCACCGTGGACGAAACAATAGCCGCGGACGCTGCGGACGTCGTGATCACGCTCAAGGACGGCGCGCGGCACCATGCGTTCGTGCCGCACGCATCGGGCAGTCTCGAACGTCCGCTCAGCGACACTGATCTCGAAAACAAATTCCGCGCACTCGTCGCCTGGGGATTCTCCACCTGCAACGCGTACGACGTGATCGAATTGATCTGGTCGTTCGACAATATAAACGATGCGGCATCCCTCGCGCGCACGACCGTGCCGTCGTCTATAAGCGCCTTATAGTAATATCGAAACGCCAACCAACTATTGAGCGGAGAACATCATGCCTTACGCAAACTCCAACGGCATCAAGCTTTATTACGAAGAAGCGGGACGCGGCACGCCGATTATTTTCGCGCACGAATTCGCCGATGACCTATTCGGCTGGGAAGCGCAGCTGCGTTTCTTCAGCCGGCGCTACCGCTGCGTGGCTTTCAACGCGCGCGGCTATCCGCCGTCGGACGTGCCGAAATCCGCGTCCAAGTACTCGCAAAGGATTGCGACGGACGACATCGCCAACGTGATGCGCCATTTGAAAATCCGCAAGGCGCATATCATCGGCTGCTCGATGGGTGGCTACGCGACAGTGCATTTCGGCCTGCACTATCCGCGCATGGCGTTGTCGCTGACCGCGATCGGCGTCGGCTTCGGTTCCGACCCGGATAAACGCGGCCAGTTTCTACGCGATAACAACGTCATGGTGAAACGCTTCCTTGAGCTCGGCACCCGGGCGGCGATCAAGCCGTATCAGATCGGCCCGTCGCGCGTGCAGTACCAGAACAAAGACCCGCGCGGCTTCGCGGATTTCTGCGCCGAGTTTGCCGAGCATTCGGCGCTGGGCTCCGCCAATACGCTGATTGGCTGCCAGGGCAAGCGCCCGACGATTTACAGTCTCGAGCGCGCGCTCCGCAAGCTCAAGGTACCCCTGCACATGGTCAGCGGCGACGAAGACGACAATTGCCTCGAGCCCGGGATTTTCATCAAGCGCGTGTGCCCGTCCGCAACGCTCACCGTCGTCGCGGGGACCGGTCACGCGGTCAATCTCGAAGAGCCCGCTCTATTTAATAGCATCACGGCGGAATTTTTAGCCCAGGTCGACAGCGGGCGCTGGAAACCGCGCGACGTGCGCTCGCTCGGCAAGTCGACGATGGCGAAGAAGTAGTCGCGCAACGAACCCTTACGGTCGCGTGCTCAGTCATCGTGGACCTATGACCAAAGTCATACCCGTTAACTAACGCGGTACGGAGCGCGTTTTCAGCGCTATGGAAACGCGCCTGAGTCTTGTGCCGGGACAGAACGGCATCAAGAAACTGGTCGCGCAATCTGGCGCTCGCGCCACAAGGTATGGGAAATGGACTGGCGGACGGTCCGCGAGCTTGGTCTCCAGGCGCGGGTGGTGATCGAGACGGTAGAGTGATTCCTATATACATCCAGATATACCCACGCAGATGTATATATATACCTATCCATCGTTGCATATACATATATATGCGTTTAGCATGTGTCAAATGTCAACTAATTCAAGTTGAACTAAACCGCTTACGCGGTGGTTATCGTGGCGCGGTCCTTGTTTTGTATTTCACACAGAGTCATTGAAGCGGCGCAGTTCTGCTGAGTTGTTGCGCGGGCGCTCGCTGTGTCAGGCTTTATTCGGGAATGTTCCCGGACCTGATACAGGAGAGTCACATGAGTGCATTGCGTAAACAGATGGAAGCGGACATGGTGCTGCGCGGGCTCGCAGACCGGACGCGGAAATCGTAC
>JAYVME010000557.1:0-6800 GCA_043759115.1 Betaproteobacteria bacterium
GGGGCCGCTGACCATCGCGCCGGCGGTGCGCGCGCAAATGTCGTATGACACGCTGCGCGATTTAGCACCCATCATGCTGATCGCACGCAGCGCGAGTTGTGTGTGCGTACATCCGAGTCTGCCCGTGAAAGGCGTCAGGGATTTCGTCGCATTCGCGAAAGCGCGTCCGGGAAAAATCAATTACGGCTCGCCCGGTGTCGGCACCGTCGGGCACCTCGCCACCGAGTTGTTCGCGACACAAGCGGGCGTCAAACTCAATCACATTCCCTACAAGGGCGCCGCGCTGTACACCATCGATCTCCTGGCCGGCCATATCGAGCTCGCGATCATTCAGTTCGCCGGCTGCGCGCCGCTGCTGAGTCAGGGGAAATTGCGAGCGCTCGGCGCGACCTCGCAAAAACGCACGCCACTGTTGCCCGACCTGCCGACCGTCGCCGAACAGGGCCTGCCCGGCTTCTCAAGCTACAACTGGAACGGCATGCTCGCGCCCGTTGCGACTCCCAAGCCGATCATTGCGCGCATCCACGAAGTGCTGTCCAAACAACTGGCCACGCCGGAAAATCAGCAGTTGTTCCTCGGCCAGGGACACGAACCGGGCGGCGACACGCCGGAAGAATACGCCGCGTTCATACGCGCCGAGATCGAGAAGTGGGCCAAGGTCGCGAAAGCGGCTGGAATTAAAGAGCAGTGATGGGTGATGAGGATTGAGGACGGAGGACTTAGGTACTAGATCCTCTCAGTCCTCCGTCCTCCAGTCCTCTAGTCCTCTAGTCCTCTAGTCGCATAATCGATTACTCATCACGCATTGCTCATTACTCATAACCCACCTTGAAAGAGCGACGCCATGGCTGAAAAAAAAGATCCGCCCTATTTCATGTACTTTCCCGGCAACTACCGCTGGTCGGCCGGCTTTATCAATATGCTGAGTTCGGCGCCGTACGGCGGCTCTGAAATCGGCGAGCTGCACAAGATCGGCACGCTGCTGAAGGGCAAGGCGCCGGAGGACGACGAAGCCTGGTTCCACGCGTGCGTGAAAGTCGCCGGCGGCGTGCGCGACCACGCGCGCAAATTCGACAAAAGCGAGCACCGCTTTTCCGCTGCGCACGCTTATCTGCGCGCCTGCAATTACTATCAGATGGCGGAACGCTTCCGCACGCCCAAGGACAAGCAGGCGCTCGACGCGTTTCGCGCCGGCGTCGACTGCTTTCACCGCCACATCGCGTTGACCGACGTCAAAATCGAAATCGTCGAGGTGCCATTCAAGGACGGCGCCCTGCCCGGTTATTTCGTGCATGCGCAAAACACCACCGCCAAGCGCGCGCCGTGCGTGGTTTTTTTCGACGGCCTCGACGTGACCAAGGAGATTCAATACATGCGCGGCGTGCCCGACCTCATCAAGCGCGGCATTTCCGTGCTGGTGATGGACGGCCCGGGCACCGGCGAGGCGATCCGCTTTCGCGGGCACTATCTGCGCTACGACTACGAAGTCGCCGGCAGCGCGTGCATCGACTTTCTTGAAAAGCGCGCCGACGTCGATGCGAAAAAGATCGGCATTGTCGCCATCAGCCTCGGCGGCTACTACTCGCCGCGCTGTGCTGCGATGGACTCACGTTACGCCGCGTGCATCGCGTGGGGCGCGCAGTGGGACTATCACCAGACCTGGAAGAAACGCATCGACGCGCAGTTCAAGACGTCGCTGTCCGTGCCCGGCCATCACATCACGTGGATCCTCGGCGTCGACACCCTGGACGCGGCGTTGAAGGCGCTCGAACCGTTCAAGCTTGACGGCGTGATGCAGAAGATGCGCTGCCCGTTCCTGCTCGTGCACGGCGCGGAAGACGAGCAGATCCCGCTGGCTGACGCGCAAAAGCAGTTCGATGCCTGCGGCTCGAAGGACAAGACGTTCCGCGTCTATACCGCCGAAGAAGGCGGTTCGCAGCACTGCCAGCGCGATTACCTCACGCTGGTCGTCGCCGACATGTGGAACTGGTTCGAAGACAAACTCGTGCGCGGCAAATAGGCGAGGCAAACTTATGGCGTACCGGCTGCGCCGCTGTCACGAGTGCAATTTCCCGCTCGGCAACCGGGATTTGTTCTGCCCGCGCTGCGGCGCCAAGCAGCGGCGTGACAAGCTTGCGTTGCGCCGGGGGCACGCAACGCGCAAAATACCGGCGCAACATCTGCCGTGACCACCGTTGAACACCGCCCGCGTATCGAGGACGAATTGAACGACCTATCCACACCGCTCACGCAGTTCTCCGCGCTACGCCGCGAATTCCCCGGCACCGGCAAATGGATTTATTTCGAAACGTCGGCACGCGGCCTTATGCCGGCCGGCGCGCGCGAAGCGGTGGCGCGCTATCTCGACGACCGCATTTATGAAGGTGGCGCAAAGGCGACCATGCTCGACACGCTCGAACGCGTGCGCGGCAAGTTCGCGCGCCTGATCGGCGCCGCACCCGACGAGATCGCCATCGTCAAGAACGTGTCGGAAGGCCTCAATGCCATCGTGACGGCCCTGCCGTGGCAGCGCGGTGAAAACGCGGTGCTGTGCGCGGACATCGAGCACCCGAACAGCCTTTATGCGCTGTACAACATGCGCGACCGCCACGGCATCGAGGTGCGCACGGTACCGGCGACGGAAGATTTCGCCACTCCCATCGACGCCATCGCCAGGGCGATCGACGACCAGACGCGCCTCGTCATCACCTCGACGGTCACCTACACGACCGGCGCGCGCACCGATCTCGACACGCTCGCCAAACTATGCCGCGAGCGCGGCGTGTTGTTGCTGGTCGATGGCGCGCAGTCGGTCGGCGCGCTCGAACTCGATGTGCGGCAAACACCGCTCGACGCCATGACGGTGGGCGCATCCAAATACCTGTGCGGCCCGTACGGTTTCGGCTTCCTTTATGTGCGACGCGAGCGCGCCGAGCGCATGCAGCCGGGCAGCCTCGCGCGCTACGGCATCGATCTGGGCGATGCGCACGAAGGCGAGAAAGGCGGCTCAGAGTACAAGCTCATGCCCGGCGCGCGCCGGTTCGAGGTCGGCAGCTATAACTATGCGGGCGCGAATGCGGTCGACGTTTCGCTCGATCTCATCATTGGCGTCGGCGTGCCGGCCATCGAGCAGCACGTGGTGGCGCTCGCGCGCGCGTTCACTGACGGCTTGCTGAAGTTGAAGCTGCCCGTCATGAGCGGCAAGGTCGAAAAGCATTTTTCACACGTCGTGCTGGTTGGCAAAGTTGGCCCCGATGCCGCGATGCAAACACAGTTGCAGGGCATTTACGATCACCTGCTCAAGAATCATGTGAAGCTGTCGATCCGCCACGGCCGGCTGCGCTTCGCTTTTCACTTCTACAACACGCCGGACGAAGTCGATGCTGTTTTGGCTTTGATTCGCGCGCATTTGGCGTCCCGGCCGTAAGCCGGCAATACAACGAAGGGCACTGGAGCACCCATGACGGACAAAAAAAACATGAAACGCGACACCCTCACGACGCACGCCGGGCGCGACCCGCAGCGCTACGCCGGGCTCGTCAATACGCCGGTGTTCCGCGGCTCGACCGTATTGTTTCCCGACGTCGAAACGTACGAACACCGCGATCCCGACAACTTCAAGTCGATGCGCTACGGCATCCACGGCACGCCGACCACGTTCGCGCTCGAGGAGGCCGTAGCACTTCTCGAAGGCGGGCACGCCGCGGTGGCGCTGCCCTCCGGGCTGGCGGCCATCGTCGCGGCACTCGCGCCATTCGCCAAACAAGGCGCCCACCTGCTGATAGTCGATTCCGTATACGGCCCCGCGCGCAATTTCTGCGAAAAGCGGTTGAAGCCATTCGGCGTCGAAATCGAGTATTACGATCCGCTCATCGGCGGCACCATCGCCAAGCTGATCCGCCCCAACACCACCGCGATTTACTGCGAAGCGCCGGGCTCGCTCACCTTCGAGATGCAGGACATCCCGGCGATCGCCGCCGCCGCGCACGCCAAAAATATCCCGGTGCTCGCCGACAACACGTGGGGCACGCCGTATTTCTTTCGCTCGTTCGAGCATGGCGTCGACGTGTCGATCCACGCCGGCACCAAGTACATCGTCGGTCATTCGGACGCGCTGATGGGGCTCATCGTCACCAACGAAAAATACTGGCTGCCGGTGCGTCACGCGGTCGCCGATTATGGCTACTGCGTGAGTCCCGACGATTGCTACCTCGCGCTGCGGGGGCTACGCACGATAGGTGTGCGGATGCGTCATCAACAACACAGTGCGCTCAAAATCGCGCGCTGGCTGCAGGCGCGGCCCGAAGTGCTGCGCGTGCTATATCCCGCTTTGGAGAGCGACCCCGGCCACGCGCTGTGGAAGCGCGACTTCAGCGGCGCGGCGTCGCTGTTCGGAGTCATCCTGAAACCCGTCGCGGACGATGCGGTCGCGGACATGATCGACGAGTTGAAGCTCTTCGGCATCGGCTCCTCTTGGGGCGGTTTCGAGAGTCTGTGCATACGCGCGAATCCGGCGAAAGGACGCACGGCGACGAAATGGAGCCCCGGCGGGCCGCTCATCCGCCTGCATATCGGGCTCGAAGACACGGACGATTTGATCGCCGATCTCGAGCGCGGGTTGGCGCATCTGACCGCATGAGCGAGCCCGCGCAGCCGCGCGACGAGAAAGCCCTGAATGGCTTGCTCCTCGCGGCGCTTTTTGTCTCCGGCCTCGTGCTGATGCGGGAAGGCCCGCACTTCGACAACGTAATCGACGGCTGGCCGTTTTTTACGGGCGCATTCTTCACCGGCACGCTGCTCGGATATTTGTGCTGGACGTACACGTTCGGTGTTGCTCCGTCGCTCAAGTTTTCCGGTTCGTACCGTCAACCGTGGCTTGCGGCGCTGGTCATGGGCCTGATAACCACTGCCTCGGTTTCGTATATCAATCGCACGTTCGCAGCGCCGGCCGACCGCACGATCACGGCGGAAATCGATTCCGTAGACGAAGGCAAGGGAGACCGGTGGCACCTCACGGTAAAGTCGCCCGACGGCCGCTACCAGCGGTATTTGATTTCAAAACAAGTTGCAGACGCGCTGAAAAACGAGAAAATGACGCGCATAAGCGTCGCGCGCGGCGCGCTGGGCTTCGATCTGATGGCGAAATTCGAGCCGGCGCCCGACCGCTGAACAATGCGCACTACAAGGATCATCATGTCGCCCACCTGCGTATTGCAACGGAGCAGCCGCGCGGAGCGCAAAGCGTGAGTGCGCCGGCCCAAACAATCGTAGTGCACGGCACCGCCACGCCGGGCGGCGGATTTCCGGTCTACGGCGATGCGTTCGCTGCCACGCTGAATGAAACCGATCCCACGTTGTCCGTGCAGCCGAAGAACACCAAGGGCAGCACGGAAAACGTGCCGCTGCTCGAAGCAGGCTCGCTCGATACCGGCCAGGTCACCGGCGAAGTCTTCTACGAAGCGATTTCCGGCAGCGGGCGCGCGCCGGCCGATGTGCGCATCCTGAACGCGATGTATTCGAACTCGGGCATGTTCATCGTGCGTGGCGACAGTCCATATAAAACAATCGCCGACCTCAAAGGCAAACTGATTGCGTGGGGCGCGGCGGGCTCGGGCTTCATCGTGCTCGCGCGCTACGTGATGGACGGGCTCGGTCTCGACATGCATAAGGATTTTCAAGCGCACCTCCTCGACAAGGCCGCGGACGGCCCGGCGATGGTGCTCGACGGGCGTGCCGCGGCGTTGTGGGGCGGCGGCGTGGGCTGGCCTGGCTTCACCGCGGTGTCGAACGGTCCGGCCGGCGCGCGTTTCATCGCGCCGAACGCGGACGAGGTGAAGCGCATCACCGCCAAACACACGTTCATCAAGCCAGTCACCTTGCCGGCCGACAGCTATCCCAGGCAAAGCGTTGCGGTCGCCACCGTGGGTTCGTGGTCGTTCGTGCTGGCGCGGCCGACATTGCCTGATGATGTCGCCTACCGCCTTGCCCACGCGCTGCACACGGGCGCATCCGCATTGGGCGAGCGCCTCGAGCAGGCGCGCGAATCCACGCTTGCCAACACGCTTGCCGCGGCACCCAGCGTCGATCTCATCCACCCGGGCGTGCAGAAGTACATGCGGGTGATCGGGTTGTTGAAGTAGGCGCGGCGTTGAGCTGTAATAGTCGCAACTCGACCTGACGGACACCGTCTGCTTTATCACAAATTTCGAGCCGGGATCATCTGGCTCAAACCTGCCAACCGCGGACCCTCGGCCGCCTTTCAATCCCTCGCCACCACGGTGTCATAGAGCCCGTAGTGGGTCAGGCCCTCGTGGCTCTCGATGCCCGTATAGCGGAGCGACGCGTCTTCGTAGCGCCGGAAGGCGAACACGGCTTACCGATGATTACGTCGAATTGCATGCTGCCTCCAAATATCTCGGATAGCCGAGCTTTGATGGTGTTGGTGTGAATGAAAGCATAGGCGTGGGTTTCAAGGTCTTTAGCCCGATCGAAAACGGATCGTGCAGCCCCGCAGAATTTGCACCGGTCACCCTCCCACATGTGCTTCGTGCGCTTGAACCAGATGTTCCCGTCGTCGCTGGCGAATGATTTAGCGATGGAGTACTTGCCGGTAGCGTGTTTGGAGCAATACACGCTCCGGCGCGCGAGGAGGCTCGTGATTTGCGTGATGCCGATGCCGAACACCTGCTTCGTGAGGATGTGATTCACGCGCTTTTCCAGGTCCGGAATCTCCTTCTCCAGCCCGGCGGTGAGGCGGCTGGTGATCTCGCGCAGGAACACGCCGGATTTCGTGCAGGGGT
>JAYVME010000558.1:0-2864 GCA_043759115.1 Betaproteobacteria bacterium
TAGCTGGGGCATGTATTTTTTCGGTGCCTATGCGCTGGGGGCGCTGGCATTCTGGGCTTCAGCCCGCGAGCGGTCGCCGCTCTGGCTGGTTGCGCTATCGGTCGCCGGAATTGCCGTTCTGGTTGTCGATTTCCGCTTGCGCATTTGTGTGGCGCTGTCCACCGCACTGCTGCTCGGCATCACCCGTCGCATCGATATTCATCCGCGCGCGCTGCCCAAGAGCGTGGCTTCTCTGGGGCAGATTTCCTATTCTGTTTTTCTGCTGCACTTCCCGGTGTGTCTCCTGGTCAATGCTGCGATCCACCGCATCGCACCGGACGATCCGGCTGCCGGCGTGATGGGAATGCTGTTGGCGTGGGCGGCAAGTACTGGCGCCGGTGCGCTGTTCTACCGTTATGTGGAAAACCCGATAGCCTACGGCCGCTACAGTCTTGCGACGAAATCACGATGACCCGCGCGGAACATCTTTTTGTTTTGGAGGACGGCAAGTACCGACCCACCCTCTGGGCACGCGGCCCGTGGGATCCGAGCACATTGCACGGTGGTGCACCGGCCGCGCTGCTGGCGCATGCGCTGGAGGCCGAGCGGCGCGATCCGGCGCTATGGATAACCCGGCTCACCATCGATTTGATGCGACCGATTCGAACGGCGGCGGCATTCACGATGCGGACGCAGATCGTGCGCGAAGGCAAACGCATTCTGCTCGCGGATGCGATGCTGTTCGACGATGAAAAATTGGTGGCGCGTGCCTCGGGTCTGATGTTGAGGCGCAGCGAAAGCGCGCTGCAGCCAATGCCCGCAACCCGCCTGATGCCGTCGTGGGAAGAGCTGGCACCCTACCCGATGGGCATCGGTGCGGAACCGCAACTGTTCCATCGCGGCACCGAATTTCGTCCGGTGCCGAAGACGCATCCCGAGCAACCGCTGGCGGTGTGGATTCGTATTCCGTTCTTGTTATTGCCCGATCGTCCGCTGAGCAGGATCGAATACGCCGCAGCGATCTCGGATTACGTCAATGCCATCGGCGGCATGGCCAATCCGGGCCGCGGCGGTTTCATCAATGCCGACATCACCCTCAACCTGCATCGCGAACCCGAGGACGAGTGGCTGTGCATCGAGAGCATCGCCAGGCCGGATCATGCCGGCATCGCGACATCGACGGTCCTGCTCCATGACACGCGCGGACTGCTCGGTTCAATATCGGCCTGCGTTCTGGCGAATGGCCTGGCGAAGGGGCTGGGCAGCGATACGGGACTGGTAAGGTAAGCCGCCGCGATGAACCTTTCCTGGATCCAGCAAGCCGTCCTGTTCCTCACCGCAGCCGTCATCGCCGTGCCGCTGTTCAAGCGGCTCGGCGTGGGTGCAGTGCTTGGCTACCTGGTCGCCGGCATGGTCATCGGGCCGCGTGTATTCGGCTTCATCAGCGATGTCGATAGCATCCTGCATTTCGCCGAACTTGGCGTGGTGTTGCTGTTGTTCGTCATCGGACTCGAACTGCAACCATCGCGACTGTGGGCGCTGCGGCGACCCGTGTTCGGTCTGGGCAGCGCGCAGGTGGTGATCACCGGCCTGATCCTCGCCGGCGCAGGCTTCATGTTCGGATTGCCGGCAACCCCGGCGCTGATGGTCGGGCTTTCGCTGTCGCTGTCGTCCACCGCGCTGGCACTACAGATGCTCGCCGAGAAAAAGCAGCTCACCACGCAACACGGCCGCGCCGCGTTTGCCGTGCTGCTGTTTCAGGATCTCGCCGCGATTCCCATGCTGGCGATCTTCGCGCTGCTTGGCGATGGTGCCATGGCGCACGGCTGGGATTGGCTCGGCCTGCTCAAGACAATGACGGTGATCGTCGCCGTGATCGGCGGCGGACGCTGGCTGCTGCGTCCGTATCTGCGGCTGGTGGCTGCGGCCAACAGCCACGAGGTATTCATCGCCGCAACGTTGCTGGTGGTGATGGGTACCGCATTGCTGATGCAACAGGCCGGCCTCTCCATGGCGCTGGGTTCGTTCCTCGCCGGTGTACTGCTGGCCGACTCGGAGTATCGCCACGAACTGGAAGCCGACATCGAGCCGTTCAAGGGCTTGTTGCTGGGACTGTTTTTCATCGCCGTCGGCATGTCGACCGATCTGCGGCTGGTGGTCGAACAGCCACTCGTCATCCTCGGTCTGACTTTGGGACTGATGGCGATCAAGGCACTGGTGCTCTACGTATTGGCGCGGCTGACCAAACACAGCCACAGTTCCGCAGTCAATCTCGCGCTGAACATCTCGCACGGCGGCGAATTTGCCTTCGTGCTGTTCGGCATCGCGGTGGGCGCCCACGCACTTGACCAGGCAACGGCCGACATGCTGATCGTGGTGGTCTCGCTGTCCATGGTGGCCACGCCGCTGCTCGCGACCCTGAACGATAAATGGCTCAAAATAGGCTACGACAGCACCGAGTCACGGGCGTTCGACAGCATCGAGCCGCGCGAGCATCGCGTCATCATCGCCGGCTTCGGCCGTGTCGGGCAGGTGGTTGGGCGTACCCTGCGCATGAAGAAAATCCTGTTCACCGCACTTGAGGCGAATTCCGAACAAGTGGATTTCGTGCGCAAGTTCGGCAACAAAACCTACTTCGGCGACGCATCGCGCCTCGACCTTTTGCGCGCGGCGCGCGCCGATCTGGCCGAGGTATTCGTGCTCGCCATTGACGACGTCGATGCCTCGGTCAAAACC
This sequence comes from Betaproteobacteria bacterium, assembly GCA_043759115.1. Classification (GTDB taxonomy): domain Bacteria; phylum Pseudomonadota; class Gammaproteobacteria; order Burkholderiales; family SG8-41; genus PALSA-1004. The sequence goes on from JAYVME010000558.1 coordinate 2,716, forward strand.
GCCGAGATGGTCAGGAAGCATTACCCGCATCTCAAAATCTACGCCCGTGCCCGTAACCGCGTGCATGCCTATCGACTGATGGACGCCGGCGTGGACAAGATCATTCGCGAGACATTTCTGTCGAGCATCGAACTGGCGCGCGACATCCT
>JAYVME010000559.1:0-2857 GCA_043759115.1 Betaproteobacteria bacterium
AAACTTTGCTTTCGCACCCGCCTCGTCTTCGACTACTTGCGGATGACCAAAAACTCATGCGCCGGGGCTTGCGCACCGTGAGAACAAATTTACCGTGCCCGCAAGGCGCTTGTGCCTTGCACCATCGCGGACTAAGCGGTTATCCAATCCCCGCGCTTGCGCAGCGTGCAGCGACGCGATCGTGAGTCGGCCTATGCCGGTCGATAAACTGCGACAGCGGTATCGTGAAGCACGGCGCGCTGGTCTGCCACCGAATACCCGGACAGGCACTGGCGCGCCACCGCAACCAGACCGGCATAGCTGGTCCACAATTTTTCGATCGGGAAATTGCTGCCGAACATGCAGCGCCTGGGCCCGAACAAGGCCACTGTTTCGTCGACGATCGGCTGCCAAAGGTCGACCTCGCAGCGGTGAGCGAATGTTCCCGGGCCGGTCAGCTTGGCGTAGACATTCCGGCACGCGGCGAGTTTTCGCATCCCGCTGCGCCACAAGGCGAGGGTCTGATCGGAGCGATCTTCCTGCATGCCGGCGTGAGCCAGCACGAATGTCAGATCCGGGAAGGCGTCGGCCAGCGCGGCGCAATCGGCCATCTGCCCGGAAAACACCTGCAGGTCGAACACCAGGCCGCGATCGGCCACCGCCTTGAGGCCGCGACGCCAGGCCGGCACATTCATCAGGTCGGGACGGTCGGCAAACCGGTATTGCGGGTTCTGGTGCCAGTGCAGTTGCTGGCGGATGCCGCGCAGGTTGGCATGGCGCATCTGCCGATCAAGCAGGTTCTCGACGTCATCGCCGGCGAGGTCCGCATAGCCGACGATGGCGTGCGGGTAGCCATGCATGTCGGCCACCGATTGCACCCAGGCCACCTCTTGGAGCGCCCTGTCCGGCGCCCAGTTGGCCTGGACATAGATTGACTTGACCACCCCCGAGGACGCCAGGTCGGCGCGGAATTCCTCGATTGGATAGTCGCGCCGCATGGCGCTGTAGTCGCCGAAAATGCGCGGCAGGATCGGCCCGTGCAGCCAGGGAATGTCCTGCCGATTCCATATATGGTGGTGGGAATCGATGACCGGCAGGGTCGGATCGACAGGCGCACGCTGCATTGATTGGTCGCTTGTGCTTGTCAAGCGGCGTCTGGCCGATCTGCACGAATGCCGCGGAGTTCGTGCATCGCGTTCACGCTGGTCCGACCGCGCTGACCACCACGGGCTGTCCGCGCCTGAGCGACGCCACGCTGGCTTCGAACGCGGCGACCGTTCGCAGCATCGCAGCAGACGAAACCGGAAACGTTGCCTCGCCTGCGACCGCCTGCGCGAAGCATTCGAGCATTTCGCCGGTGTTCAGGCGCGGATCGTGGGTTGCCTGGGTCGCGGCTTCACCAAGTCGGTGGATGGTGAGCGTTTTGAAGTCTCGCAGTTCGGCCCAGCCGCGCGTGCCCAGCACATGCAGGCGGATGAAGTCCGGAACCCCGCGCACCGTGCCCAGCGTTCCGGTGACGCCACCCTCGAACTCCAGCAGCAGCGCCACCGAATCGATCGGGTTGGGAAACGGCTTGACCAGGTGGATGCGCCCGGTTACGACCTTGAGATCGGGCCCCAGATTGAGCAAGGAATCGAGCGCGTGCAGGCCGGGCCCGGTCATGCCACCCCCTGGCGCTTCGCTGTCCTCGGCGCGCCAGGCGCCGGTGAGGCCGCGCGACATGGCATCGTTCGAGTACTGCGCCTCCAGGTGGATGATGTCGCCCAGCGATCTGCTGTCGACCGCCTGCTTGATCGCACGGATACCGGGCAACAGGCGCCGATCGTGCCCGACCCCCAGGACCACGCCGGCCGCGACACATGCACTGACCGCGCGCTGCGCATCGGCCAGATTGAGCGCCAGCGGCTTTTCGCTGAACACATGCTTGCCGGCGCCGGCAGCGGCAACGATCTGGTCGACGTGCAGCGAATGCGGGGTCGCGATGACCACCGCTTCGATCGCCGGGTCGGCCAGCACCGTCTGGTAATCCTCGACTAAGCCCAATCCGTGCTGTGCGGCGAAGCCGGCGACGGCGTCCGGGTCCAGGGTCACGGCTTTGCTGAACCTGATGCGCCGGCTGCTCGACTGCACCGACTCCACCAGGGTTTTGCCCCACCAGCCAAGTCCGATGATCGCGGCGTTCAACACGGCATCTCTCTTGTCATGAAATTGAAGAACCAGGAGACCTTGACGGCAAACCCCCTGGGTCGGTTGCGCGACCAATGCCTGCCATCGATCATTCAAGCGAAGGCAGGCTAGGCTCTAATCGCTCGGCCTGCCAGTCGGTCGAATGCAATTCAAAAATGCAGTGCACGCATGAATTTCGGGTTCGGCCGAACCGATCGGAAGGCTTGCTTGCGGCGCGCATCTGTGCGCGACACGGCAGCCGCCCTGGCTGGCCGGTGATCGCATGACCCGCGCCGCCGAAGGCAAGGAAGCGGTCAACATCTATGACACCCGCGACAACGCGGCGCGTCTGGCGCGGGCGACCGGACGTAGCTGAGCCGGACCGACCGGCGGACGTTGCCGACCGGCAATCCGTTACAGCAGCCTTGCCGTCTTGATCTTCTTGAACTTGCCGGCAAAGGCGGCATTGCTGCCTTCGACGTTGAAAATCACGGTTTCACCGGGGAATTTCAGTGACTGGCTGATGGTCTGGCTGACCAGCGCCGCCTTTTTAACGTCATGCAGGCGGAAGGTGCCGGTGATGGTGAAGCCAAGCACGTAGCAAACATGCCGCGGCAGATGCAGCACGCGCTTTTTCACCAGATAGGCGCGGCGGATTGCCGGTTCGATGCTGCGCAATTGCGTGCGCAGCGCCTCGATGCTCGCATCGTCC
>JAYVME010000560.1:0-2853 GCA_043759115.1 Betaproteobacteria bacterium
CTCGTTGACGAGCGTCATCAGCATCGGCCCACCTTCCCAGAATCCCGGGTAGTAGTAGTACTTTGCGACCTTGTTGAAGCCGAGCTTCTCGTCGTCGTAGGGGCCGACCCACTCCGCCGCGTCGATCGTGCCTTTCTCCAGCGCCGGATAAATGTCCGGCGCGCCGAGCTGCTGCGGCACCACGCCGAGCTTGGCGAGAATCAGACCCGCCATGCCGCCAATGCGCATCTTGACGCCCTTGAGATCGGCCAGCGACTTGATCTCCTTGCGCCACCAGCCACCCATCTGGCAACCCGTGTTTCCGGCCAGCAGCGGAATGCAGCCATAGTCTTTGAACAGCGGCGTCATGGCCTCGGAGCCGCCGCCGAAGTACCACCAGGCATTCTGCTGCCGCGTGTTCATGCCGAAGCACACGGCAGTGCCCAAGGCGAAGGCGGGATCCTTGCCAAAGTAGTAGTAGGGCGCGGTATGACCGAGCTCCACGGTGCCGGCCTGGACGGCATCGAGCACCTGCAATGCAGGCACGATCTCGCCCGCCGCGAAGGCGCGGATCTGGAACTTGCCGTCGGTGATCTCCCCGACCCGCTTCGCAACGAGTTCAGCGCCGCCAAACAGGGTGTCCAAGCTCTTCGGCCAGCTCGCCGCCATGCGCCAGGTGATGGTCGGTTGTGCCGCCGGCGGTGACTGCGCAATCGCCGGCGCCGCAATGGTTCCCGCGGCAAGGCCCGCGGCCGCTTTTTTCAAAAATGCACGTCTTTTCATTTTTTTCTCCTCCTCCGGTTGAGATCGAAATGCCAATAGTGAAACGCCTATAGTCTAAGCATTGCCGGCGAGATTGAACAGTAGGCACCCCGCCTGGTCAATCCCCGGCCACCGTCATGCGCTCGATGAGCACCGAGCCGCATTGCTTGGACCCGCGTTTGACCACGTCGGTGCCCGCCGCCACGATGCCGAGAAACATGTCCTTCAAGTTGCCGGCGACGGTGATTTCCTGCACTGGATAGGCAATTTCACCGTTTTCGATCCAGAAACCGGCCGCGCCGCGCGAATAGTCCCCGGTGACCATATTGATGCCGGAACCCATCATCTCGGTGACCAGCAGCCCGCGCCCCATTTTTTTCAGGAGCTGCGGCAGGTCTTCGCCGGTGCTCTTGAGCAGCAGGTTATGCGTGCCGCCGGCATTGCCGGTGGTTTGCATGCCGAGCTTGCGCGCGGAATAACTGCCGAGAAAATAGCCCTGCACTGCACCACGCTCGACCACTTTACGGCGGCTGACGGCCACGCCTTCCTCGTCGAACGGGCTGCTCGCCTCGCCTTTGGCGATCAGCGGGTCTTCGGTGATATCAACCAGCGGCGAAAACACCGTCTTGCCGAGGCTGTCGACAAGAAACGACGATTTACGATAAAGACTGCCACCGCTCACCGCCGACACAAAATGACCGAGTAATGAGGCGGCGACCGGCGCTTCGAACAGCACCGGCACCTGCGCGGTTGCGATTTTTTTTGCACCTACACGGGCGAGCGCCCGGGCACCCGCGGTTCTGCCAACCGTTTCCGGCGCGTCGAGTCCCGCCGGATCGCGCGCCGACGTGTACCAGTCGTCACGCTGCATGGTGTCGCCCTTGCCCGCAATCACCGCGCAGCTCACCCAGTGGCGCGAGCTCGGGTAGCCGGCCAGAAAACCCAGCGAGTTACCGTACGCAAAATGCGACTGCTGCAACGACACCGTCGCGCCTTCCGAATTCGTGATGCGCTTGTCAACCGCAAAGGCGGCGCTTTCGCACGCCTGCGCGACCGCTATCGCCCGCTCGACGGACAAGTCCCACGGGTGAAACAAATCGAGGTCAGGAATCTCCCGCGCCAGCAGCTTCTCATCGGCGAGTCCGGCGTATTCGTCGCTGGCGGTAAACTTTGCGATCGACAGCGCCGCGTCGGCCGTCGCGCGCAGAGCCTGCGGAGAAAAATCCGACGTGCTGGCGTGTCCGCGGCGCTGCCCGATATAGACCGAGACCCCCATGCTCTTGTCGCGGTTGTATTCAATCGTCTCCACCTCGCCATGGCGCACCGTAACCGTCTGGCCGAAACCTTCGGAAATCTCGGATTCGCAGGCGGTCGCGCCGCGCTCACGCGCGTACTTGATCACATCGGTAACGATCTGCCGCAGACTCGCCGGATCATTGGCAAACTGGTTGTGCGCCGGCGGACGCGTGGTTGGAGTCTTTAGTTCGGTGGACATCAGCGGGGCTTTCGTAAAAGCCGTTATCATACCAGCATGGCCACTGTCACCGACCCCCTGGAAGAACCCGAACGCCCGAGCAAATCGCAGCGTAAACGCGACATGGCGGCATTGCAGGACATCGGCACCGAACTCGTGATGCTGAACGCCGACCAGCTCACGCAGATCGAACTGCCGGAGCGATTGTTCGAAGCGATTGTCGATGCCCAGCGCATACGCGACTTTGAAGGCCGCCGCCGCCAGATGCAATTCATCGGCAAGCTTATGCGCGAGATTGATGCGGCGCCGATCCGCGTCCGGCTCGATCTGTGGAATGGTGCTGCCCGCGAGAGCACCGCGCAGCAGAAGCTGATCGAGCGCTGGCGCGAACGGCTGCTCGCCGAAGACGACGCGCTGACGTCGTTTGCCGGCGATCATCCGGGCTGCGATTTGCAGCATCTGCGCTCGTTGATTGCGAGCGTCAAGCGCGACCGCGAGCACAACCGGACGCCGAAAAATTATCGCGAACTCTTTCGCACGATCCGCGAAATTGTCGCTGGAAAACGTGAGGGGTGAGGCGTTAGGCGTGAGGCGGAAAACTTCCATCACGGCTGCGCCGTCGTTTTTGCCTTACTCCT
>JAYVME010000561.1:0-2843 GCA_043759115.1 Betaproteobacteria bacterium
GAAGATACTGGCCGTCTACAAGAAAGACGCCAAGGACTGGGAGCGCGTCGGCGATTGGGTCGAACGCATAGGCTGGCCGCGGTTTTTCGAACTCACCGAGCTGCCATTTACCAAGTTTCACATCGATAACTGGCGCGGCGCGCGCAACAGCCTGAATGCCTCGACGCATATCAGGTTTTGATGTGCGGGCTGATGCGACGCGGCTGGCGCGTTGCGGCTGGATGCGTTTTGACTATGGCATAGAGGAAGCGCGGGTCAGCGTATGAAGTTAGGCATACTGGTTAACGAAGGGCCGTACACCCACCAGGCGTCGGATACCGCCTTCCAATTCGTCACGGCGGCGCTGCAGAAGGGGCACCAGATCCACCGCGTGTTTTTCTACCACGACGGGGTCAACAACGCGACGCGCCTGACCGAGCCGCCGCAGGACGACCGCCATATCGTGAACCGCTGGTCGAAACTTGCGGAACAGCACGGCATTGATCTGGTCGTGTGCGTGGCCGCTGCGCTGCGCCGCGGCATCAAGGACGAGATACTGGCCAAGGGCTTTCGCATTTCCGGCCTCGGCCAGCTGGTGGAGACGGGCATCGAGGCCGACCGCCTGGTGGTCTTCGGCGACTGACGGGAATGCGTTATGAATGAGATGACGGAGGGCGGCGACATGCAGGAAGCATCTTCCGGCACGGTCAAGAAGTTCATGTTCGTCAATCGCAGGGCGCCTTATGGCACGGTCTACGCGCTCGAGGCGCTGGAAGTGGTGCTCATCAGCGCGGCGTTCGATCAGGACGTCAGCATGGTATTTCTCGACGACGGCGTCTATGAACTGGTCAAGGGCCAGCAGACCAAGGCGATTGAGGTGAAAAATTTTTCGCCGGCCTACCGCGCGCTCGACGGTTACGACATCGAGAAGCTGTACGTCGACGCGGATTCGCTCGCGGCACGCGGCCTGACCGCGGACAACCTGCTGGTGCCGGTTGAGGTGCTCAACGCGGCGCAAATGGCCGAGTTGATGGACGCACAGGATGTCGTGATCAGTTTCTGAGGATGAGCATGCTGCATATCGTTAACAAATCCCCGTTTGAAAGAAATGCGCTCGACAGCTGCCTGCGCTTCGGCCGCGACGGCAGTGCGGTTCTGCTGATCGAGGACGGCGTCTACGCGGTGACGCGCGGCAATATCGCGGAATCGAAGGTCAAGGCGGCGCTCGGCCAGATGAAGATCTACGCGCTGCGCCCCGATCTGGAGGCGAGAGGCATGCAGGATGCGGTGATGGAAGGCGTCCAGCTCGTGGACTACGGCGGTTTTGTAGACCTGGTGACCGGCCACGCCACGGTGCAATCCTGGCTTTGACTTTGCAGGCGCGCGCGCTTCGCCGCGTCATTTGAAATCCATAAGGAGATTACAGCATGCCTATCGTAGTGAACGAAAAAACGATCGAGACCGATGAAGAGGGTTATCTTGCCAGCCGCACCGATTGGAACGAGGACGTGTGCAAGGAGATGGCGCGCATCGAAGACTGCGATCTGGGAGAGAACCACTGGCAGGTGATCAACTTCCTGCGCGAGTACTACGAGGAGTATCAGATTGCTCCGGCGGTGCGCGTGCTGACCAAGGCGATCGGCAAGAAACTGGGGCCGGACAAGGGCAACAGCAAATATCTCTATGAGCTGTTCCCCTACGGCCCCGCCAAGCAGGCATGCAAGTACGCGGGCCTGCCCAAGCCGACCGGTTGTGTCTAGCGTTAATCCCGCGCGCCGGCGGCGGGCCGCCGTCTCGTCGCAATCGAAGCCATGCCGGCGCTGACCCTCTTCTTTGCGATCCTGTTCTACGCGGCGGCGGCGGTGCTGATCGGCGGCGTCGCCTATCACGTCTGGTTGTACGCGCGCACACCCCAGCCGCTGAAAATACCGGTCACACCCGCGCCCACGACGCACGCGGGCGTCATGCTGCGCATGGTGAAGGAAGTCACGCTGTTCGAGAGCCTGTTCAAGGCGAATAAATGGATCTGGCTCTTTGGCTGGATTTTTCACTTCGCGCTGTTGCTCGTGGTCTTGCGCCATCTGCGCTATTTCACCGAACCGGTATGGAACTGGGTGGCGCTCATCCAGCCGTTCGGCATCTACGCCGGCTTCGCCATGCTGGCCGGCCTCGGCGGGTTGTGGGCGCGCCGGTTCCTGGTCGACCGCGTTCGCTACATCAGCAGTCCCTCGGATCATTTGATGCTCGCCCTCCTGGTTGCGATCGCGGTGAGCGGTCTCGCTATGAAATATGTCGCGCACACCGACATCGTGGCGCTCAAGGCGTTTTTTCTCGGGCTTATGGTCTTCAACTGGCAGCCGCTGCCGGCGGATCCCGCGCTGTTGGTTCATCTTGCGCTGGTCGCCACACTCTTGATCGTGTTTCCGATGAGCAAGCTGCTGCACGCACCGGGTGTCTTCTTCAGCCCCACCCGCAATCAGGTGGACAATCCGCGCGAGCACCGCCATGTGGCGGGGTGGACTGCGCGGATCGACAATGCCCGCACCGGCGCGCGGCAATAACTGCCATGGCCGAATTCGAAACGCCCGCGCTGCGCGAATACCCGGTGGTCCCGCTGGTGCAGGAAGGCAGCATGGCGCACAGCAAACCTTTCCTCGCCAAGGCGGTTCATCAGGAGCCGCTCGGTTTCCCCGGCGAGCTGGTGCCCGACTGGGAGAACGTCGCGGTCAAAAAACTCGGCACGCTCGTGTCGCAGTCCCGCGCGCTGCAGGTGTTTCTGGATTCATGCGTGAAATGCGGCGCGTGCACTGACAAGTGCCATTATTTTCTCGGCACGGCGGACCCGAAAAACATGCCGGTCGCGC
>JAYVME010000562.1:0-2840 GCA_043759115.1 Betaproteobacteria bacterium
GAATCGAGATTGACCGCCATGCCGAAGTGCGACAGATCGGCCTTGGGCTGGTGGCGCGCCGTAAAACGCGGCTTGCCGACTCTGAGCCGCGCTGCCCAGTGGTCGAGTTCGGAATTGAGCGTGTGGCGTTCCACCGGCATGTCGGCGAGCAGCAACTCCAACACCATCTTCTGCGACGCGACGGCGCGCGCGCTGTCGCTCGTAACTTCCATGCCGGCGGTGGGCTGGCGGCAGCACGACGGCGCCAGTACGCGCTCGCCCTTGATCTCGACCATGCACGCGCGGCAGTTGCCGTCAGGCCGCAGGCCTTCCTTGTAGCACAGGTGCGGTATTTCAACGCCCAGGCGTTTGGCCGTCTGGATTATCGTCTCGTGGCCGTAGCCGACCACGTCCTTGCCGTTCAGTTTGAATTCGACCGGCATCGCTTCGAATTCCGGTTTGCTCATCGCCGTCATCGTTTACCTCGCCTCATTCGATCTCATGCGCAAAATGCTTGACCACGCAGCGCACGGGATTGGGCGCGGCCTGGCCGAGGCCGCATATGGATGCGTCCGCCATCGCGCCCGACAGTTCCTCGAGCAATGGCTGGTCCCACTTCGCGGCCTGCATCAGATTCAGCGCTTTGGCCGTGCCGACGCGGCACGGCGTGCACTGACCGCACGATTCATCCGCGAAAAACTTCATCAGGTTGCGCGCTGCCGCGCTCGCTTTATCCCGATCGGACAGGATGATCACCGCCGCCGAGCCGATGAAGCAACCGTGCGGCTGCAACGTGTCGAAGTCGAGCGGAATATCACCCATGCCCGCCGGCAGTATGCCGCCTGAAGCGCCGCCGGGCAGATAGGCGTAAAACTTCTGTCCGGGCAGCATGCCGCCACAGTATTCGGCGATGAGTTCCTTGACCGTAATGCCGGCCGGCGCAAGGTGCACTCCGGGCATGTTGACGCGGCCCGACACCGAAAACGAGCGCAGGCCTTGGCGTCCATGGCGTCCCTGCCCGGCGAACCAGTCGGCGCCTTTTTCCAGGATATCGCGCACCCAGTAAAGCGTTTCCATGTTGTGCTCAAGCGTCGGGTAGCCGAACAGCCCCACTTGCGCGACGTACGGCGGCCTGAGCCGCGGCATGCCGCGCTTGCCTTCAATGGACTCGATCATCGCCGACTCCTCGCCGCAGATGTATGCGCCGGCGCCGCGCCGCAAATGAATCGGCGGCAGCGGGCACGGCGGATTTTTCTGCATTGCCGCGAGTTCGCGCTCGAGTATCGCGCGGCAACCGGCGTACTCGTCACGCAGATAAATATAGACCTCGGAGACTTGCGCCGTCCACGCGGCGACGATCATGCCCTCGAGAAAGCGGTGCGGATCGCGTTCGAGGTAATAGCGGTCCTTGAACGTGCCCGGTTCGCCTTCGTCGATGTTGATCGCCATCAGGCGGGGCGCGCGCTCGCCGCGCAGGATGCGCCACTTGCGCCCGGCCGGAAAACCCGCGCCGCCAAGGCCGCGCAGGCCTGAGCTCTCCATCGCCTTCAAGATATCCTCGGCATCGCGCTTGCCGGCAAGGCACTCGACCGCCACCTTGTAGCCGCCGCTCCTGCGGTATTCGTCAAAGCCGATGTACTTGGCCGCCGCGCAGCGGACGTTTTTCGCCACCACCTGCGCGCGGACTTTTTCGACGGTGGCATGCGCGATCGGGTTCTGACCGACGACTGCCGCCGGCGCCTGCTCGCAACGCCCGATGCACGGCGCCGGGATCACGCGCACGCCGGGTCCAAGCGTTACCTTCAGTTTTTCAAGCAGGGACTGCGCGCCCGCAAGTTCGCACGACAGCGAATCGCATACGCGCACGGTCAGTGCGGGCGGCGTCGCATCGCCTTCCCTGACCACGTCGAAATGGTGGTAGAACGTCGCGACCTCATAGACTTCGGTGGTCGCGAGCTGCATCTCGCGCGCAAGCGCCACGATATGCGCGGCCGCGAGCCGGCCGTAGCGATCCTGTATCTTGTGCAAATGCTCGATCAGCAAATCGCGCCGGCGCGGCGCGTCGCCGAGCAGTGCCTGCACTTCGACGAGCGCCGTGGTGTCGACTGCGCGGCCTTTCGGCTTGCCGCGTCTATTCCTGTTGCCTGCCGCGTCCACGTCTCGCTCCTCCGTTCAAATACATAGCAACAATTTGCCGCAACGCGCCATCGAATCACATTACGCCTGCCTCTGCGCGCGCCGGTCATTTTACCCGGTACATGCCGCGCACTACTTCAATACGGACTTCATCAGCTTGCCCATTTCGGCGGGGTTGCGCGTTACCTTGATGCCACATTCCTCCATTACCGCCAGTTTCTCGGCCGCAGTACCTTTGCCCCCGGAGATGATGGCGCCCGCGTGCCCCATACGCTTGCCCGGAGGCGCGGTAACGCCGGCAATGAACCCGACGACCGGCTTTTTCATGTTGGCCTTGATCCAGCGCGCGCACTCCTCTTCGTCGGCGCCGCCGATCTCGCCGACCATGACGACCGCCTCGGTTGCATCGTCGGCGTTGAACATCTTCATGATATCGATGTGTTTCAAGCCGTTGACCGGGTCGCCGCCGATGCCGACGCATGACGATTGGCCGAGCCCCTGCTCCATCAGTTGCCCGACAGCTTCGTAAGTGAGCGTGCCCGAACGCGACACGACGCCGACCGGGCCCCGTTTGTGGATGTGTCCCGGCATGATGCCGATCTTGATCTCCCCGGGCGTGATGACGCCCGGACAGTTCGGGCCGATCAGCCGGGTGCGTTTGCCCTGCAGCCTGTACTTGGTGCGGATCATGTCGCGCACCGGTATGCCTTCGGTGATGCAGATCA
>JAYVME010000563.1:0-2837 GCA_043759115.1 Betaproteobacteria bacterium
CAAAACCAGCTGGTCGCCGGAGTGCGCGATAAATCCGGCGACCTTTCCGTCCAACAGCAACCCGTAAACCTGGCCTGCGCGATGCAGCTCCTTGAGCCAGTTCTCGTAACGGGCATCGGCCTTCTTCCTGTCGATGTTGAAATCGCGGTGAAATCGTCCATACAAGAACGCGTTGCGACAGATCTCGACGATCACTCCAACTGGCACGTCGGCCGAGAGAGACACTTTTTCGTGCGTGAAATCGATCAGCCGGTCCACGGTGCACCACGGCTCGATTAGCGTATCGCAATAGTAAAAACCGTATTGATGCAGCGGCGATTTGTCGGCCAGCGGATCGACCCTGACTGTGTAATGGCCGGGGGTCGTCAACGCCTTTTTTAAGAGCTCCGGATCGGAATCGACAATTTCAAAGCAGTCAAAGCCAAACGCGGCCTTATCCCACGGCACTGGCTTAATCTGTCTGGTTTCGCTCATCAAAAGTCGAGTGGAGAATAAGGTACAAAGGGCGTTTTTTGGTTTCGTCGTAAGTGCGGCCCAGGTAAATGCCGATGATGCCGAGCAGCGCGATGATTATACCGCCGATGAAATAGATCGAGACAATCAGGCTGCTCCAGCCCGTGACCGGGGAACCGTAGAGCAGGTTCCTGATGAGAACGTACACACCGCACACAAACGCCAGCGCCACGATCAAGAAACCGCAGCGTATCGCGAGCCGCAACGGCTTGTCGGAGTACGCGATGATGGTTTCGGTGGCGAGCTGCCACAGCTTGCCGAACGTATAGGTTGACTGTCCCTCAAAGCGGTCGGCGTGCTGGACATCGATGCTGGCCGTCGGAAACCCCATCCAGTTGACGAGGCTGCCGAAGAACCGCGAGCGCTCGCGCATCGTCCGATAGCCGGCCACCACTTTGCGCGAAACGATACGGTAGTTGCCGGCCTGCGGATCGTACTCGGTGTCGGCCAGATAACTGAACAACCGGTAAAACGTCCACGACAGCAGCCGCTTGAATAACGGATGGTTGCGCTTGCCGCGGCGCGCCAGCACGACGTCATAGCCCTCCTGCGCCTTCGCATACAAGCGTGGAATCTCCTCGGGCCGGTCCTGCAGATCGCAGTCCATCACGATGACCCAGTCGCCGTCGCCGTGGTCTAGACCGGCGGTAATCCCGCAATGCTGGCCGAAATTGCGGCTGAACTGGATGCCCTTGACGCGCGCGTCGCGCTGCGCGAGTTCGGCGATGATCTGCCACGAGCGGTCGCCGCCGCAGTCCTCGATAAGCACGATCTCGAAATCCTGCGTGATCGGCTCGAGCGCGCTCTTTAATCGCCGATACAACTCCTCCAGACAGGATTCGGCCTTGTAAACCGGGACCACTACCGAAATATGTGCCATGGGCTAAAGTTTAGTCGGGTTCCTGCAGTTTGAACTGGATATTGTAGAGTTTGGCATAGATGCCCATTTTCGCGAGTAATTCGCGATGGCTGCCGATCTCGGCGATGCGGCCCTGGTCGAGCACCACGATGCGGCTGGCTTTTTCAATCGTCGACAGGCGGTGCGCGATAACAATGGTCGTGCGGCCCTGCATCAGCGTCTCGAGCGCCGCCTGCACGTGCCGCTCGGATTCTGAATCGAGCGCCGACGTTGCCTCGTCCAGAATCAGCACCGGCGCATTCTTGAGCAGCGCGCGCGCAATCGCCAGCCGCTGACGCTGGCCGCCCGACAGCTTGACGCCGTTTTCGCCGACGAGCGTATCCAGTCCCTGCGGCATGTTGCGGATGAATTCCATCGCGTGCGCGGCCTCGGCGGCGGCGACGATGTCCGCTTCGCTGGTGTCGCGCATGACCCCGTAAGCGATATTGGCCGCCACGCTGTCGTTGAACAACACGACGTCCTGGCTCACCAGCGCAATGTTGGCGCGCAGGCTCGCCAGCGTGAGCGTCTCGAGGTCACAGCCGTCGAGCAGAATGCGTCCGCTGCCCGGGCGATAGAAACGCGGCACCAGATTGGCGAACGTGGTTTTGCCGCCGCCGGAGGCGCCGACCAGCGCCACGGTTTCGTCCGGATTGATGGTCAGCGTGATGGCGTCAAGCGCCGGCAGGCCGGCGCCGCCATACGAAAAACTCACGTTATCGAAGCGGATCTCGCCGCGCGCGCGCGCGATTTTCCTCTGACCAGGGTCGCGCTCGCCGGCCTGATCGATCAGCTCGAATACACTTTCCGCCGCCGCCAGCCCGCGCTGCAACGGCTCGTTGACGCTTGTGATGCGTTTCAAGGGCGCGGTCAACATCAACATGGCGGTGATGAAAGACACGAATTCACCGACGGTGATCTCGTTGGCGCTCGACTGCTGTGTCGCCAGATAAACAATGGTGGCAAGCGCAATGCCCGCGAGCAACTGCACCACCGGCACGCTGGCCGCCGCCGCCGTCACCTGCTTCATCATGAAGCGGCGCACGCGGTCCGCCTGCTCGCCAAATCGCGCCGCTTCGTAGCGCTGCCCGCCAAACAGCTTCACCACCTTGTGGCCGTCGATGGTCTCCTGCAAAACCTGCGTGACGTCGCCCATTACCTGCTGCACCGCGCGGCTGCTGTTGCGCAACCGCACGCTGATCAGCCGTACCACCCCGACGATCAACGGCGTCATCACGAGTGCGAGCAGCGTGAGCTTCCAGTTGAGCCACAGCATATACGCGAGCAGCCCCACCAACGACACCGAGTCCTTGAAAATCGCCGTGAGAACGCTGGTTGCCGCGGCGGTGACCTGGGTCACGTCATAGGTCAGTTTGGAGATCAGGTTGCCGCTCGCATGATCGTCGTAGTAGGCGGTCGGCAGGGT
>JAYVME010000564.1:0-6737 GCA_043759115.1 Betaproteobacteria bacterium
AATATCCACGTGATGCGTTGTCGCCAGAAATGTCGAGGGCAAGGCGCCCGGTGAAGGCAATAGTCACTCTATTGCCAAGACGAGCAACGCGGCAATCGGCTTTTCTGGCGGCAACCCTTCGGGACGGGGCCCTTTTCGCCCATTTCGGTGTCGGCCTCCTTTGCAATATCGACATATTGCTGCAGTCGTTCTCCTAGAACTGGGCGAAAATGACCTCCGTCGCACACGCGGATATTGATGAGACAGGCTCTTATACCTTGTAGCGCATCAGGCCGGGATCTTCCGGGCGCGCAGCCGCTTCACCACCTCTGCGACGGGTTTCAGCCTGCCCGCTTCGATATCGCGGTTGCCCAGCGCCAGTATTTTCAGCAGCGCCAGCGTTTCCTGCGTCTCGTCATAGGAGGCGACATCCTGCATGACCGCCTTCGCCTCGCCGTTTTGCGTGATAACCAGCGGTTCGCGCTTTTCGGCCAACTGAAGAAGCACCTCGGCGGCGTTCGCCTTCAGATAGCTGATGGGTTTGATGCGGGATGAGCTCATGGCTTCTCCGGAACACATTGACAAGACCGAATATAGTCCTTTAAAAGACTATATTCAAGGCCACGGTCGATACGCGGGGCACGTGTATGCCCCGCTCACTGCTTCTTGGCCATTCCCAGATAAGTCATCACGCCTTTCATTTCTTCGTACTGTGCGGCCATGAACTTGCGCGATTCTTCCGCACCGCGGTAGCTCGCGTCCCACTGGTTCTTTTCGGCGTAGTCGCGGAATTCGTCGCTGCTGGTGAGACGCCGGAACACGTTGTCCCAGAACGCGACTTGTTCCGCGGTGATGCCTTTCGCGCCGATGATGCCGCGCCAGTTCTCGAACACGCCCTTGTAGCCGAGCTCGGGCCACGTGGGCGCAGCCGCCAGCGGACCCGTCATGCGCTTCGCCGACGTCACCGCCAGCACGCGCAGCTTGCCGCTCGTCACAAACGGCGCCACGTTGACCGTGCCGGCGGAAATGACGTCCACATGCCCGCCCAACAGCGCGGTCACCGCCTCGCCTGACGAATTGAACGCGACGAACTTCACCTTGCTGGTGTCGACGCCACCGGACAGCAGCGGCAGGCCGAAGGAAATATGGTGGGTGCCGCCCGCCGCACTGCTCAGTGCCAGGCTCAGGGACGCCGGCTCTTTGCGCAGGGCTTCGATGAGATCCTTGCCGGTCTTCAACGGCGAATCGGCACGCACGGCGATGGCGATGTATTCGGTGAGCAGCACCGCCAGCGGTGTGAAGTCCGTGTACGTGACGGGATTGTGGCCGTTGATGTGGTTGGCCAGCAGCGTCAGCGACGTCACGGAGAGATAATGCGGGTCATTGGCACGCTGGCTGAGATAGTTGTAAGCCACCGCGTGCCCGCCGCCGGGGCGATTGGCTACGGTGCTCGACACCGGCAGCAGTTTCAAGTCGCTCCAGATGCGCGTGACCGTGCGTCCCGTGGTGTCGAGCGAGCCGCCGGCGGTCGACGGGACGATTAATTCCACATTGCGCTGCGGACTCCAGCCTTGCGCGCCCGCCGCGCCCGTTAAAAAAATGCCGATCACGACAACAACGACAGCCCGAGCATTGATCATCGCAGATCTCCTGTGAAATTTCGCGTGCGGCGCGACCGCGCTGGTTGGTGTCAGTTCGCCTTCATGCCGATGCGCGCCTGCTCCGCCTGCGCGGGCGTCATCGAATCGATCAGGTTCTCGAGATAAGACGTCGAGCGCACGGTCACGTAGCGCGCGAACGGCGACTGCACCTTAAGCTGATATTTGTCGCCGCGCGCGGCCTGCAGAATGTCGCCGGCCTTCAACGTTTTACTCTCGCCGTTGCAGCTCGCGGCCAGTTCGCCATGCAGAACGTAGGTAAACGATTCGTGTTGCGCTGTTGCCTCGGGCTCCGCATGCCCGGCCGGCGCCTCGAAATAGCCAAACGCCAGACGCTCGCCTTCTATCCAGTTCGCGCGCCGCGCCGACACCGGCGGCGCATCGAACGCGTCGATGACCGGGTAATAGCAGACCTTGACGCCCTCGATGACCGCCTGCGATTGACCCTGCGCTTTCTGGTGCTTGTCGCGGTCGCCGACATTGTATTTCTGGTTGACCTCGGCCACCGTCATCGCCTTGTCCGGTACCGCTTCGTCCTCGGCGAGACCCACGACCGTCCACGTCTTGTCCTTGATGTACAAGTACGCGCAGTCGCCGTCTTCGGTCGCCTTCATCGAATGCCGCGCGTACGCCGGGGCGTGCACGAACATGCCGGTCGGCACGATGCGGCGGTCCTTGCCGACAATCGCATTGATCTTGCCGAGCACCGGAAAAATCAACAGCTCGTTCGGATGATAGTGCAGCTCCGAGCCGGTGCCGGCGGTCTTGTGCACGAGGCAGAAGTACAGGTACTTCGCTTCGATCACCGGACCGCGCGCGCTCGACAGGTGCGGCGTCAGGAAATTGCTTTCGAAATTTTCAAAGCGGTGAAACGCCATGCCGCGGTTTCCTTTCGTGACTAAACATGACAACAGAAATACAAACTCTCAACGCAGAGGACGCTGAGGACGCAGAGAAATTCTGAGGATTGCTGATCTTTCCTCCGCGAACCCCCGCGTCCTCAGCGTCCTCCGCGTTGAGCGGTAAGCGTCGCCTTCTATTCGGCCACGACACCCGCATCCTTGATGACTTTTGCCCAGCGCTCGTTCTCCGCTTTGACAAAAGCACTAAACGCTTCGGGCGACTTGCTGGCCACGACTTCCACGCCGCCGTCACCGAGCCGCGTCTTCACGGTGGCGTCTGCCATTACTTTGATGACCGTCGTGTAGAGTTTTTTCACGACATCGCGCGGCGTGCCCTTGGGTGCGAAAACACCCTGCCACGAGCCGACCGTCATGCTCGGAAAACCGGATTCCGCCATCGTCGGCACATCGGGAATTGCGGGCACGCGCTTGGGCGCGACGATACCGAGTACGCGCATGCGCCCCTGCTTCACGAACGTGATCGATGACGACAGCGTGACGAACATGAGTTGCACTTCGTTGCCCAGCAGCGCGATGGCCGCGGGCCCCGCGCCTCCCTTGTACGGAATGTGGGTCATCTTGATGCCGGTCGCGCGCATGAAGAATTCCATCTCGAGCCGGTTGGCGCTGCCGGCGCCGGGCGAGCCGAAATTCAACTGACCCTGGCGCGCTTTTGCGTACTCAACCAGTTCCTTCACGCTGGTGACCGGCAGCGACGGATGCACCACCAGCGATCCCGGCACGTCGACGACCTGCGTGATAGCGATCAAGTCACTAACGGGCTTGATCGGGAATTTCAGGTAAAGGCTGGGATTGATCGACATTGTGCCGATGTTGCCGAGCAGCAAGGTGTACCCATCAGGGTTGGCGCGCGCGGCCATCTCGACGCCGATGTTGCCGGCCGCGCCCGCGCGGTTGTCGATCACGACCTGCTGACCGAGTTCCTCGCTCAACTTGGGCTGGATGATGCGGCCGACGAAGTCCGATGCGCCGCCCGGCGCAAACGGGACGACCATGCGCACCGGACGCTCGGGATACTTAGCCTGCGCCCACGCCGCCGCCGTGTTCAAGCCGACGATTAGCGCGGCCAGCGCCGCACCACCGCGCATCGATTTGCGCGTCACTGCACTGATTGAATCCATATTCTCCTCGGAACTTTGATTGACACCGGATACGAAACGTCCTGGCGGCAACGCCGCAGGCCCGCGCGCGCAACGCTAACTGTTAAACTTCGCCTATTGTAACGGACCAGCCGAGATTAAAGCATGGGATCACCTGCCGCGCCTAACCATTCAAACGTGAACGATCTTGCGCAGGCGCCGCTCTGCGCGGCGTTCGACCCCGCGCCGCGCAAACCCCGGATCGTTCTGCCACCACTTGCGTGCGACACCCACGCGCACATCTGCGGCCCCGGCGCCCGATACGCGTATTTTCCCGCGCGGCTCTACACGCCGCCCGACTGCCTGCTGCCTGACTTTCAGCATATGCTGAAGACACTCGGGGTCGAGCGCGCGGTGCTGGTGCAGCCGAGTATTTACGGCGCCGACAATAGCGCCATGCTCGACGCAATGAAAGCCGCCGGACCGGCTTTTCGCGGCGTCGCCGTGGTCGCCGATGACATTGCCGAGAGCGAATTAATACGCATGCACGAGGCCGGCGTGCGCGGCGTGCGCATCAACATCGTGGACGTTAAAGACCGCCAGGCGGGCACACTGCCGCTGGATGCACTTAAGAAACTCGCGTTAAAGGTCAAGCCGTTCGGCTGGCACATGGAATTCCTGATGCACGTCGATGAGTTTCCCGATCTCGACCGCATGCTCGCCGATTTTCCGATCGACACCGTGTACGGCCACCTCGGCTATATGAAAAACGATAAAGGTATCGAGAATCCCGGTTTTTCCGCGCTGTTGCGGCTGATGCAAAGCGGCCGCGCGTGGACGAAACTCACCGGCCCTTATCGCATTTCCACGCAACAACTGCCGCACGCCGACACCAACGCATACGCGCATGCCCTGATCAAGGCCGCGCCGCGGCAGGTAATCTGGGGCACCGACTGGCCACACGTGATGGTGAAAAGCGCTATGCCGAACGACGGGGATCTCGCCGACATGCTCAGCGCATGGATACCCGATGCCGCGCTGCGTAAACAGGTGTTGGTCGACAATCCCGCACGGCTTTACGGCTTTTCGTAACCGCTCTCCCCTCCTCTCACCTCTCGCCTCACTCAACATTAATACTCGCGTCCTTCACCACCTTGGTCCAGCGCGCGAAATCTTCCTTGATGTAAGCGGAGAACTGCTCCGGCGTGCTCGGCGCCGGTTCCAGGGCGAGACCGGCGAATCTTTCTTTGGTTGCCGGCAGGCTCAGCACCTTCAAGATGGCCGCGTTGAGCTTGCTAATAATGTCGGCGGGTGTGCCGGCAGGCGCGAGCACGCCGGTGATATTGATTACTTCAAAGCCCGGCAACCCAGCCTCCCCCGTCGTCGGAATTTCGGGAAAGACCGCGGCGCGCGCCTGCGATGCCACCGCAAGCGGGCGGATTTTGCGGGATTTGATGGGGCCGACCGAACTCGACAGTTGATCGAACGCCTGCGCGATAAGCGTTACGCCATCAGCAGCCGCGCGCCCTCAAGCCCGAAGCGCGCGAGTCCGCTCACCAGCAGCGCGACCGCCACCGAGAGCGCCACCGAGAACAGCGCTTCGCGCCGGCCGATCGTTTTGAGCATCACGGCGAACGTCGAGATACAGGGTACATAGAAAGTCAGGAACAGCAGGAACGTCATGATCTGCACCTGGTCCAGGTACATACCGACATCGAAGCTGCCAAGCGCCTGGTAAATCATCAGGAGCGACAGCTCCTTGCGCAGCACCCCGAACAGGATCGGCACGCCGAGCACCACGGGCAGCCCCAGCCACCAGTAGGTGATCGGGGCAAGCAGCGCGTTGATGTAATAATCCGCGCCGACGTGCGCGAGCAGCGCCAGCACCACGCTGCCGCCGACCAGGAGCGGCGTGACGATGGTCAGGATGTCACGCGTGCGCTCCCACGTTTCGCGCAGCATGGGTCGCCAGCGCGGCAGCGCGTACGGCGGAATCTCCTGCACCTGTCCCGGGCCGCCGCGCGGATAACGGCGCCGCAATACCTGGCCGAGCACCGCGATCACCACCATGGTGAGCAGGAAAATCACGCAGACACCCAGCCCGCCGAGATACTTGCCGGCCAGCGCAAGAATGATCGCCGAGCGCGCCGAGCACGGCACGAATGTTACGAGCAGCGACGCCATCACGCGCTCGCGGCCCGTCGTCGTGTTGCCGATGGCGGAGATCGCCGGCACATTGCAGCCGAGACCCAGCAGGAACGGCACCGCCACGCCGCCGTGCAGGCCGATGCGGTGAAACGTGCGGTCCACCGCGAAGGCGATGCGCGCCATGACGCCCGCCTCTTCCAGCGCCACCAGCAGCAGCACGAGCGGAATCATATACGGCACCACGATGCCGACGAGTCCGATCAGGCCGTCCACCACGGCGCGCCCGACGACACCCGCGGTGGAATCCGGCTGCCACGCCGCCGCCCACGTCACCAGCCGCGCGGAAGTCTCGCTGTCTATCCAGCCGCTGACATAGAACACGACGAAGAGAACCGCGGCGAACACCGCCACGCTGCCGATAAAACCCCAGCGCGGACTCAGGAACAATTCGTCGAGCCAGTAGCGCCAGCCGCGGCCTTCACGCGGCGCGCCGAGCCGGGTCGCTGCTTCGAACAGCGTGGCCGCGCGATGGTGGCGGTCGGCGTGCAGTTCGTCGGTCAATGGGCGCGGCAGCGCCTCGCCTGCAATCGCGAGCAGCCGGCGCACCTCCGGCAAATACCCGGGAAAGTGCTGCTGCATTTCGTCGAGAAAATACGGATCGCCCTCCGCGATCTGCGACACCAGCAATGACAGCGGCACGCGGAACGCCTGCTGGATCTCCGGCGTGCTCAACAGCAACGCGAGCGGCGCCAGCGCGGCGGTGATGTGTGCGCTGGGCGGTTGCGCGAGCGGGCACACGCCTGCGCGCACGGCATGCACTGCCGCGCGGAACAAATCGGCGATGCCGTGCCCCATGATCGCCGCGGTGGGCACTACGGGCACCCCCAGCCGCGCGCTCAGCTCCTTTGCATTCACGTAAATCCCGCGCTCCTGGGCTTCGTCCATCTTGT
>JAYVME010000565.1:0-2836 GCA_043759115.1 Betaproteobacteria bacterium
TGGTTCGACGCCAAGGGCGCGCTCGCGTTCGTTGCGAGCCAGAAGGTATCGAAAATTGACGTGTTTCGCGTCAATCCGGACGCCAACGGTTATTCGCGGCCGGAACGGCTGACGACGATCGACGTCACCGCGCAGGACAAGCCGGCCTTCACGCCCTTTCTCAAGACTTCTCAGGACGGCAAGGAAGTCTGGTTATCGCACAAGCTCGCGGACGCGGTATCGGCGCGCGCGACGACCGAGCCCTTCGGCTTGCTCGACGCTGTGCCGCTCGGCAATCTGGCGCGACCCAACCACGTCGAATTCGTCGAGAATCGCAAGGGCAGCGTTGTGTATGCGAGCCTCGCGCGGGTGGACGACAACGGTCCGGACGGCGTCGCCGCTAGCCAGATCGCCATTATCGACCGCAGTGCCGCAGCGGGCACGCGCAAGGTGGGGGGGACGTTCTTCTCCCGCGCGCGCGAGGCGCACGGCATCTGGACCAATCCGGCGAACGACCTGCTTTACATCGCACATGAGCAGGACGAACTGCCGGGCACGCCCAACGCCGGGCAGACCTGCTGCACCGCATTCGACGTGTCCGATCCCTTCAGCCCGAAATTTATCGCGCAGATTCCGCTCGGCGCGCTGAAACTGCCCTCGGGCGAACTGCGCAACAAGAAGAGTATCAACCTGGTCTACGTGAGGCCGGGGTACAAGGGCCAGACGGCATAGGAGGCGCGGTCATGCGATGGATACTGTTCTCGCTGGGACTCATGTGCGGGACGGTATACGCACAGCACCAACACCACGACATGCGCGGGGGCGACTCAACCGCGCGTGAGGGCGCAACATTCGCACGTTTTGCGTCCGAGATGGATATCGGCATGGACGCGATGATGCGCGGCATGCACGCGCCGGGTTACTCCGGCAATGCGGACGTCGATTTTCTCGCGATGATGATCCCACACCATGAAGGCGCCGTGGAGATGGCGCGGCTGGCACTGATACACGGCCGCGATCCACTCACCCGCAAGCTCGCCGAGGAAATCATCGCGAGCCAAGTGGTCGAAATTGAAGGAATGAAGCGGCGGCTGGCGATCCTGCGCGCCACACCCGGCCCTGATCAGAACGAGTTTCCCGCGCTCGGTGGCACGCGCGGACCTGCCCCGTAGCGCGGGTCATCGTATCATCATGATAACGTGGGGTTGATCTTCCGGATGCAGGGGCCAAATGGCGGCGTCAGAAATATTGAATGTCCGTCGATGCTAGCCGCTCAGGACACAGAAATAACCTCACACCAGTGCCCAGCTTCATGCCCTTTGGCGCGCCAAATTCCCACTCGATATGATCCGCCGTGCGGGCGGAGCCTCGTGCGTCGCGCGCCTATTGCGCCGTCGGGCGTTCTACCGTGTACTTGATCGCGACCGCCTTCAGCGATTGCACATTGCCGCCGCCGACCCAGCGGTAATTGTCATACGGGTACGGCGAAAATGCGTAGGGCTGGGGATAAAAAGACCGGTACGGATAGCGGTAGCGCGAATAAAACATGCTGGAATACGCAGGATCGTAAACGCGCACCGGCGGCTGATAAACCGAATTCACTGCCAGCCGCACCAATGCGTCGGCGCCCAGCGTCTGCGCGCGTTTGCGCGCTTCTTCCAGCAACGTTGCTTCGCTGCCGCCAACACCGCCCTGGGCTTCGATCAACGCGACCTTCACGTACGGCTGCGCCGGATAGTCGAGCAGTATCACGACGTGCTCCGTCGGCGCGAACGTCTGCGCCGGGTCGAATAGCGTGACCTGGGTTGCGACGGACGCGCAGCCGGCCAGCAGTGCGGTGGCCAGCGCAATTATCAGCAGAGATAGGGCAGACAAGCGCATATAGGGATTGGACATCCTGCGACGGCTAACCGTTCATTATTCTTACATACTGCCGACGGCGACTGCTTTGGCATAATATCGCCACGCGCCGGAGCACCCAGTATCATCCCGTCTAATGCCTGCATCAAACCAATACGACGCCGTCATCATCGGTGGCGGCCACAACGGCCTCGTCTGCGCGTGCTATCTCGCGGCGGCGGGCCTCAAGGTGCGCGTGCTCGAACGGCGCGGCGTGGTGGGAGGTGCTGCGGTGACCGAGGAATTTTTTCCCGGTTTCCGCAATTCGACCGCGAGCTACACGGTCAGCCTGCTGCATCCGCAGGTCATCCGCGATCTCAGGCTGCACGAACACGGCTTGCGGATAATCGAGCGACCGATTGCCAATTTCCTGCCACTGCCCGACGGCCGTTATCTGAAAATCGGACCGACGCTCGCCGTCACGCAACGCGCGGTTTCAAAATTTTCACAGCGCGACGCCGACGCGCTGCCGCGCTATTACGCGATGCTTGAGCGCGTCGCGGACATGCTGCGCGAACTTGCGCTTGAAACCCCGCCCAACGTCGGCGGCGGCGTGCGCGATGCGCTGGCGGCACTTCTCGCCGGCAACCGCCTGCGGCGCCTCGCCATGCCGGCGCGGCGCGACGTGCTCGATCTCTTCACCAAAAGCGCCGGACAGATGCTCGATGCGTGGTTCGAAACAGATGCGCTGAAGGCCGCGTTTGGTTTCGATGCGATCGTCGGCAACTTTGCGAGTCCCTACACGCCGGGGTCGGGCTATGTGCTGCTGCATCACGTGTTCGGCGAGGTCAACGGCAAAAAGGGCGTATGGGGGCATGCGGTCGGCGGCATGGGCGCGATCACGCAGGCGATGGCGGCGGAGGCGCGCGCGCGCGGCGTCGAGATTACGACCGGCGCCGCAGTTGAACGTGTGGTCGTTACGAACGGTGTTGCAAGTGCGGCCGTGCTTGCCGATGGC
>JAYVME010000566.1:0-2826 GCA_043759115.1 Betaproteobacteria bacterium
ACCATGATAATGATCATCGACAACACGCCGGTAAAGTAAAGCTCCCGGATAATCAGGTGCGGACGGCGAAAACCCGTGCCGGAATGCAAGAGCGTCAACACGATAAAGCGCGTGGCGTAACCCAGCCGCAGCACGCTGTCGATCGTATGATGGCCGACGTTGCGCACGTTGATGATGGAGCCGCGGTTAAACAAGTTCGAGTTCCTCGCTGAAATTCCGGCTCGGATACTGGTACGCGACGGGGCCGTCCGCCTCACCCCACACGAACTGGTGCACCAGCGGATCCGTGGATTCCCGCATCTGCGCGGGTGTGCCGTGCGCGACCATAACGCCTTCCGACAGATAATAAACGTAATCGACGATATCGAGCGCTTCCTGCACGTCGTGTGTCACCACGATCGAGGTCGAACCCAGCGCGTCATTCAGTTGCCTCACCAGGTTGCGGATGACGCCCAGCGAGATCGGATCCAGGCCGGTAAACGGCTCATCGTACATCATCAGCATCGGATCGAGCGCGATGGCGCGCGCGAGCGCCACCCGCCGCGCCATGCCACCCGACAATTCGGCGGGCATCAGATTGTGCGCGCCGCGCAGGCCGACTGCGTGCAGTTTCATCATGACCAGATCGTTAATCATCGTTTCCGGCAGATCGGTATGCTCGCGCATCTGGAACGCCACGTTATCGAACACTGACAAATCGGTAAACAACGCACCGAACTGAAACAGCATGCCCATGCGCCGGCGCATACGGTAAAGCCCTTCGTGATCGAGTTCATGCGTCAACTGGCCGTCCACCCTGACCGACCCCTGGGTCGGCGTCAACGCACCCCCGATCAGGCGCAGCAACGTGGTCTTGCCCGAACCGCTGATGCCCATGATCGCGACGACCTTGCCGCGCGGAATGACCATGTCAATGTCGCTCAGGATGGTGCGCCGCCGGTCGTACGAATACCCGACCCCGCTGATTTCAACCAGATTTTCTGCCGCCACGGTTGCCTGAACGCGATTGAAAAACCATGAATTCTAAACAGTTAACCCGTTTACCACAATCAACGATGGATAGTCGCCCAAGCGCGGCACTGGCATCGTATTGGCACACCGTGAGTCGCGCCTAAACGCCCGGCCACTCAGTCATGAATCCGGCCCGTTGCCGGGAAATGCGGACAGCGAATGTTATAAGATACCGCAACCCCACCGTCCGGGTCCCCGTAGCCAGGTCAGAAGCCATGTCAGAAATCGCTTTGCGCTTTGCAGGTGTGCAAAAAAACTACGGCCGCGCGCGCGCGCTGCACGACGTTTCCTTGGCTGTCGCGCGCGGCGAATTTTTCGGCCTGGTCGGCGTCAACGGCGCGGGCAAGACCACGCTGCTCAAGTGCCTGCTCGATTTTTGCAATATTAACGGCGGCAGCATCGAAATTTTCGGCACGCCGCATCACCTGACGACCGCGCGGCGGCGGCTGGCGTTCCTGCCCGAACGCTTTACCCCGCCCTATTATTTGACCGGCGAGGACTTCATTCGTTACGTACTGGACATGCAGTCCACCCCGTTCGACCGCGGTGCGGCCGAACAGATGCTGGACCGGCTCGACCTCGACCGGGCGGCGCTCAAGGTGCCGGTCCGCGCCTACTCCAAAGGCATGACGCAAAAACTCGGCCTCGCCGCATGCCTGCTCTCGCGCAAGGATCTTTACATACTCGATGAACCGGCCAGTGGCCTCGACCCGAAAGCACGCGCCCTGTTCAAAGCCCGGTTGCGGGAGCTGAAGCAACAGGGCCGCACGGTGTTCTTCACTTCGCACGCGCTCGCCGACGTGGCCGAACTCTGCGACCGGGTGGCGATAATGCACGCCGGAACACTGCGCTTTGCCGGCACGCCGGCGGCGCTTTGCACGCAATATGCAAGCACCGATCTTGAACAGGCGTTCCTGCGCTGCATCGATGACGCGTTGCAACCGGCTTAGCCGGGGAGCGGGGCAAGGCTATCAGGCGCTACAACTATCTGGCAGAATACTCGGTCAGGTTAAGGGGGCGATTTGGACACACCAAAGGGCAAGCCGGATCTGCTGATCGTCGATGACGACCCGCTGATCAGCGACACGTTGAACTTCGTGTTCAGTCGCGATTTCAATGTCTACGTTGCCGAATCGCGCGCGCAGGTCAAAAGCCTCCTGCGCCAGCTCGACAATCCGCCGCAGTTGGCGCTCATCGATCTCGGCCTGCCGCCGACGCCGCACCGTCCCGATGAAGGCTTCAAGCTGATCAACGAACTGATTGCCTACTCGCCCAGCATCAAGATCCTGGTGTTGTCGGGGCAGAACGAGGAAACCAACGCCCGGCACGCGCGCACCCTGGGCGCGATTGAATTCATCGCCAAGCCGTGCGAACCGGAAAAAATCAAAGAGCTCCTGCAAAACGCGCTGCGGATCCGCGACGCGGAAATAAGCGCGCAGGCCGGCGGCGGTAGCGGTTTGATCGGCAAGAGCCTGCCAATCGACAAGCTGCGCCAGCAAGTGGGCCAATATGCGAACGCACCGTTTCCGGTGTTGATCGAAGGCGAGTCAGGCAGCGGCAAGGAACTCATCGCAGCCGCCCTCCACCAGCAAAGCACGCGCGCGGCGAAACCGTTTCTCGCCCTGAACTGCGCCGCCATCTCGCCCAACCTGGTCGAGCCAACATTATTCGGCTACAGCAAGGGCGCCTTCACCGGCGCCACCACCTCGAGGTCCGGCTACTTTGAAGACGCCAAGGACAGCACGCTCTTTCTCGATGAGATCGGCGAGCTGCCGCTGGAGCTGCAGGCGAAGTTATTGCGCGTTCTGGAAAACG
>JAYVME010000567.1:0-2815 GCA_043759115.1 Betaproteobacteria bacterium
GGGTTGGCCGTCGAGATGGTCGGCCATGAGCACGTCGGGGCTGAGCAGGTCATCGAGCGGCAAGCTGGTGCGGGCGCCGTCCTGGGCGCGCAATACGACAAAGCGGGCGTCTCGGGCCGGTTGCCCGCTGCCCGGGTCGGGCGGGCAGAGCGGCACCACGATCTGCTCGTAAAAGTCGGAAAACCGCACACCGCTCCAGCGCAACCCACGGCGGGTCCAGGTGGTGACGCAGTGAAAATCCGATGTTTGCGTTACGCGCGGCAGAAGCGCAAGTTGCGCGCCGACATCCGGCGCGGTGGCGAGGTCGCCGCTTAAGTGCAGGTGGATGCTGTCGGTCTGGCTGGGGAAGCGCGTGGCGAACGGGGTGAGGCCGAAGCGCGGGAAGTCAGGCGTTTCGCGTTGACCGGGAGGGAGGGGCGTGGACATGGGTGGCGGCGGGTTAAACCCTGCCGCGCCAGTAGCCGGGTTTGCGCTCCTGATGCGCCATGGCGACGATGCGCAGCACATCGCCAGACTGGTAGTACACGATGCTGTAGGGAAACCGGCGAATCGGCAGACGCCTCAGTGCGCCACGCCATGGCGATCCGATTTGGGGATATTGACGGAGCGGAGCAACCGAGCGCTCGAACTCTGCGATGAAATCGCGGCCCAGCGCGGGGTTGACCCGGTTGGCGCAAAACACTGCACTGCTTGTGAGTTCTTCCTCAGCATGCGGGTGCGTGGAGACGATCATCGAATGGCGTTGCGCGCGCGCGCGATGGCATCTTCAACCGGGGCGCCGGTGACGCTGTCATTCTCCATTTCCTCGAGTCGGCGCAAGGCTTCTGCGGACCAGGCTTCTTCGACCGCGGGGTCTGGCGAGAGGCTGGAGAGCAGCTTGTCGGCCGGATGTGCGCGTTGTTCCGGTGTCAGGCCGAGGGCTTGTTTCTCGATATCGACTACTGAGTTCGGCATGGTGAATCTCCTGCGTCATTTATGTGACGATGATACCCCCTCACGTCAGGCATTTGGTGACGCTTACGCAGGTCTCACGATCAGGCGCATGCCAAGTGCGGTGCACACTCGGCTGTGGTGTCGAGGCGCGGCTCAAGCATCAGGGCGCAGCGCCTTGTACATGGCTTCGCGTGTGAGGCCGGACGCTTCGGCAATCTCGCGCATGCCGCGTGCACAGGCGATTTCGCCGAGCGCCGCTGCCATCACGCGATCCCTCCGCGTCGTACCGAAGATCATCACGCTCCAACAGCTTCAGGCGTACCGAACATGTTGCTTTCGATACGGGAGTCGCGTCAAGTATTTGCCTTCGCGTCAACTGCCGCAAGCGGTCCACCATGCAAAGTCAAGCCCAGCGCACGCGTTACCTTCAATATCGTGGCAAAACTCGGGTTGCCTTCGGCCGAGAGCGCGGTATACAGGCCGTCACGTGAAATACCCGTATCGCGCGCCAGTTGGGTCATGCCGCGCGCACGGGAAATCGCTCTCAGGGCGCTGCGTATCAAGCTGCCGTCGCCCGGGTCGTCCGCGGTGCAGATTTCAAAATAAAGCGCCATGTCCTCGTCTGTTTTCAGGTAATCAGCCGAGTCCCAGCGGGAAAATTTTTCAGCCATGACTTAGTTCTTCCATTCACTTGCGATCTTGATGGCGCGCTTGATGTCGGCATCCTGCGTGCGCTTGTCGCCACCCGCCAGCAGCACGATCACCAGAGCGCCACGCTGCACGAAGTACACCCGGTAACCGGGGCCGTAGTCGAGCCGCAATTCGGAAACGCCTGCGCCCACCGGCTTCACATCTCCCGGATTGCCGCCGCTCAAACGCTCAATTCGCGAGATCACACGCAGTCGCGCCTGACGATCTTTCAGGCCAATCAACCAGGCTTCGAAGGTGGCGCTCTTGATGATCTCGATCATGTGAAACTGTAGGCAATGACCGACAGTTTGTCAATCCGTTCGCTTCAGAATCGCGCAGCACGACGAAGCGGGCGTCTCCGACCGGCTGCTCGCTGGCTAGGTCGGGTGGGCACAGCGGCCCGGCGCTTTGCTCGTAGAAATCGACAAGGCGGACTCTGCTCCAGCGCAATCCGCGGTGGGTCAGGGTGATGATGCAGTGAAAATCCGAGTTTGCGTAACGCACGGCAGAAGCGCCTGTTGCGCGCCGACATCCGGCGCGGTGGCGACGTCGCCGCTTAAGTGCAGGTGGATGCTGTCGGTCTGGTTGGGGAGCGCGTGGCGAATGGGGTATGGCCGAAGCGCGGGATATGAAGCGTTTCGCGCTGGCCTCGAGGGAGGGGTGGGGTTACCGCCATTGAGGTGCTGCCAGCGCCGCGCCATGGGTGTGGGATGGCGCTCCATTGCGCAGTGGCTCAGGTGGCGGGTTTGACATTCACCTTCGACCGGCCGCTCGCCAAGATCCTGCGCGATGAATTTTGTCTTTCTCAAGACTTTTCGGCGGAACTTTCAAGCTGGCTGGTGTTCGCTTCGCGCGAGGCGCAAGCGCATCGCAGATCTCATCAGTGTCGTAGTTGAATTCGCGCGCGTAGGCATCGCGCGCGCGGTAGAGCTCATCGAGAATCGGATCGAACAGAGGTTCGATGGTTTTTGCGCGAGGCTTCACGGCGCGTCTCCCGGCAATTGGTTTGGTGTCCATAATAGCGGCGGACGCTAACCGACGCGGATAAGTTTAGCTTCGATCCTGCCGCGCATTTGCGCGTTGGCGGTTGGGCGAAAGTTACTGGTCAGCAGAAGCCGCGTTTTTGCCGCTTCCGCCACCTGCAGCCTCGATGATCTTCCTGGCCCCGCGCATCACCTCGACATGCGGCACG
>JAYVME010000568.1:0-14541 GCA_043759115.1 Betaproteobacteria bacterium
CCGCGCGAGCCCGCACACGGTGCTGTCGCGCACCGCGGCGGCAACCGCCTTGACGGATTCGAAATCGCCGTCGCTCGCGGCCGGGAATCCCGCTTCAATGACGTCGACATGCATGCGTTCGAGCTGGCGTGCAATGCGCAGCTTTTCGTCCTTCGTCATTGACGCGCCGGGGCTTTGCTCGCCATCGCGCAGCGTGGTATCGAATATGATTAATTTTTCCTTGCTCATGGCTATCTCCAGTCTGACCGCATCGTGGGCGCGCCGCGTGGCGCACCCACGAAAATCATGGTTCAACCCGGGTTTGAAACACCCGGCCGCAAAACAAAATCGAAATTTAAGTAGGAGTGTTTAGCGCGCGACGCGCAGCAGCAGGCCTGCCAGCAGGGGGCTGGCAAGAAGGGAAAGCATGTTGGCCTGGTGCGTGGAACTCATGGGGTGAAAATATAAACGGTTTTGCGGGCGCTGGCAAGTGCCGTGTGTTGCGACAGTGCCGTCACGGGAGCGGCGCCGCGGGCGGGCGTCCACCGCCTTTGCGCCGGATCATTGCCCACACCGCCAGGACGTAGCCGGACATCGCATAGCCGAGAAACAGGATAAACAGCATTTCGGGCAGCGTGCTCGACACCGCGACCAGCGCCACGACCGCCAGCGCAATGGCCACCACCACCGGAAACGACACGCTCTTGCGCGGATTGATGTCCTTGCCGCTGTAGTACTTGAAGTTGCTCACCATGGTAAGGCCCGCGAACATCGTCAGCACCCAGGCCAGCCATTTCACATCGGCGCCGCGAATCTGATGTTCGTTCATCGCCCACACCAGGCCGGCGACGACGCATGCGGCGGCCGGGCTCGGCAGCCCCTGGAAAAAACGCTTGTCGGCGACCTCGAGCTGGGTGTTGAAGCGGGCGAGCCGCAGCGCCGCGCACGCGCAATAAATGAAGGCGGCGATCCAGCCGAGTTTTGTCGTCATCCACGCGCCCAGCATCGGGATATTCTGCGCGCCGGAAAAATCCTTGAGCGCCCACACGTAAATCACCAGTGCGGGCGCTACGCCGAACGACACCATGTCCGCCAGGCTGTCGTACTCCGCGCCGAACGCGCTCTGGGTGTGCGTGAAACGTGCGACGCGCCCGTCCAGTCCGTCGAACACCAGCGCCACGAAGATGGCCAGCGCCGACTGCTCGAAGCGCCCGTTCATCGCCTGCACAATGGAAAAGAAACCGGCAAACAAGGCGACCGTCGTGAAGAGATTGGGCAGCCAGTAGATGCCGCGGCGACGGATCCTGCCGCCTTTCCCCAGCCATTTCTGTTGCGGCTCGTACATGCGGGTTACCTCAATTCAGCGAGCACGGTTGCGGCAGCGTACACCTTGTCACCCACTGCCGCCTTCGGCTCCGCGGACAGCGGAAGATACAGATCGACAC
Source organism: Betaproteobacteria bacterium (assembly GCA_043759115.1). Classification (GTDB taxonomy): domain Bacteria; phylum Pseudomonadota; class Gammaproteobacteria; order Burkholderiales; family SG8-41; genus PALSA-1004. The sequence goes on from JAYVME010000568.1 coordinate 1,425, forward strand.
GCGAACCGAAACGTATGAAACCGTAACGCTGTCCGCGCGCGAGTTTATCGCCGGATTTTACATAGCACAGGATACGGCGCGCGATCAGCCCGGCGACCTGCACACAGGTGATATTGATACCATCGGCGGTTTGAATCCATAGCGCATTGCGCTCGTTTTCGAGCGACGCCTTCGGCAGCGCCGCGCTGACGAAGCGGCCCGCGTGATACCACGCTTGGCGCACCTCGCCGTCGACCGGACTGCGATTGGAGTGCACGTTAAAGACGTTCATGAACACGCTCAACTTGAGGGCGTCGCGCTTCAGATACGGGTCCTGAGTGCGTTCGACGGCGACGATGCGCCCGTCAGCCGGCGCCAGCACCGCGCGCGGATCGGTTGGAATCCGGCGCGGCGGATCGCGAAAAAACTGCAGCACGAATAGCGCAACAAGCCAGAAGAAAAGCGCCCATACCCACCCTGCGGCCAGCGTTATGCCGAGCGCCACGGCAAAGGCGCCGGCGATATACGGCCAGCCTTCGCGCGCGATGATCGGGTGGGGGTAGTTCATGGTGAGGCGTTAGGGGTGAGGGGTGAGGGGTGAGGGGTGAGGGGTGAGGGGTGAGGGGTGAGGGGTGAGGCGTGAGGCGTGAATGCAGCGGTGTTTCCGCCTCACGCCTCGTCCCTCCTCACTAATTCTTTGACTGGTCGACCAGCTTGTTCTTCTTGATCCAGGGCATCATGTCGCGTAGCTTGCCGCCGACGATTTCGATCTGATGCTGGCGGCCGATGCGGCGCATGGCGTTCAACTTGGTGGCCCCGGTTTGATTCTCGAGCAGGAACTCCTGCGCGTAGGCGCCGGTCTGGATTTCCTTCAATATTTTGCGCATTTCATTTTTGGTTTCTTCGGTGATGATGCGCGGCCCGCGCGTGAAATCACCGTACTCGGCATTGTTCGAAATCGAATAGCGCATGTTGGCGATGCCGCCCTCGTACATGAGGTCGACAATCAGCTTCAGTTCGTGCAGGCACTCGAAATACGCCATCTCGGGCGCATAACCCGCCTCCGTCAACACCTCGAAACCCGCTTGCACGAGCGCGGTCGCGCCGCCGCACAATACGGTCTGCTCCCCGAATAGATCGGTTTCGGTCTCTTCCTTGAACGTCGTTTCGATCACGCCCGCCTTGCCGCCGCCGATTGCCGCCGCGTACGACAATGCCATATCGCGCGCTTTCTTCGAGGGGTTCTGGTGGATCGCAATCAGCATGGGTACGCCGCCGCCTTGCGCATAAGTCGAGCGTACGGTGTGCCCCGGCGCCTTGGGCGCAACCATCACCACATCGAGGTCGGCGCGCGGTACGACCTGGCCGTAATGAATGTTGAAGCCATGCGCGAACGCGAGTGTCGCGCCTTTCTTGATATTGGATGCGACGTCTTCACGATAGACCTTCGCGATATGCTCGTCTGGCATCAGCAGCATCACGAAATCGGCGCCCTTGATCGCCTCCGCTACTTCCTTAACGTTGAGACCGGCTTTCTTCGCCTTGTCCCACGATGCGCCGTCGCGCCGCAAGCCAACCGTCACCTTCATGCCGGAATCGTGCAAATTGAGCGCATGCGCATGGCCCTGTGAGCCATAGCCGACAATGGTGACTTTTTTGCCTTTGATCAGCGACAGATCGGCATCTTTATCGTAATAGACTTTCATGGTTTCCTCTCTTCGATATGTGAAGGGTGAAGGGTGAAGGAGGAAGGGTTGAACAGGCAGGGGAAAGATAATTCACCCTTCACGCGTTCACCCTTCCCCCTGCACTAGATTTTAAGTAGCCGGTCGCCGCGGCCGATGCCGGACGCGCCGGTGCGCACCGTTTCCAAAATAGCGGCGTGGTCGATCGCGCTCAGGAATGCATCGAGTTTGGAACCGGCGCCCGTCAATTCGATGGTGTAGTCCTTGTCGGTGACGTCGATGATGCGCCCGCGGAAAATATCGGCCATGCGCTTCATCTCCTCGCGGTCCTTGCCCACCGCGCGCACTTTGACCAGCATCAGTTCGCGCTCGATATGGTCCCCATCCGAGAGATCGATCACCTTCACCACTTCGATCAGCTTGTTCAACTGCTTGTTGATTTGCTCGATTACCGCGTCCGAGCCGGTGGTCACGATCGTCATGCGCGACAACGTCAGGTCCTCGGTCGGCGCCACTGTCAGCGATTCAATGTTGTAGCCGCGCGCCGAGAAGAGGCCCACCACGCGCGACAGCGCGCCGGGTTCATTTTCGAGGAGCACGGAAATAATATGTCGCATCGCCGCCTCCCTCAAAGATCTTCCGAACCGAGCAGCATCTCGGAGAGCCCCTTGCCCGCCTTCACCATCGGCCAGACGTTTTCGGTCTGATCGGTGATGAAATCCATGAACACCAGGCGATCTTTCAGCTTGAGCGCTTCCTTCAGCGCGGGCTCGACATCCGCGGGCTTTTCGATGTACATCCCGACATGGCCATACGCCTCGGCAAGCTTGACGAAGTCCGGCAGCGCATCCATGTACGAGGCCGAATAGCGGCTTGAATAGTCGACCTGCTGCCATTGGCGCACCATGCCGAGATAGCGGTTGTTGAGGTTCACGATCTTGATCGGCAGGTGATACTGTTTGCAGGTCGACAGTTCCTGGATGCACATTTGAATGCTGCCCTCGCCGGTTACGCAGGCGACCGTGGACTTCGGATGGGCGAGCTGCACACCCATCGCCGCGGGCAGGCCGAAACCCATGGTGCCGAGGCCTCCCGAATTGATCCAGCGCCGCGGTTTATCGAACTTGTAGAACTGCGCCGCCCACATCTGATGCTGGCCGACGTCGGACGTCACGAACGCGTCGCCTTTGGTCAGCGCGTGAAGCTTTTCGAGTACAAACTGAGGTTTGATAATCCTGGTCGTGTGCTCGTACTTGAGGCAATCGCGCTCGCGCCACTTATCGATCTGCTTCCACCACGCCTTCAACGCGGCCGCCTCCGGCTGGTCTTTGGCCGACTGCAGTTGCCGCGTCAGTTCCTGCAGCACGTCACGCACGTTGCCGACGATCGGCACGTCGACCTTGACGCGCTTGGAAATCGATGAGGGGTCAATGTCAACGTGGATGATCGTGCGCGGCTCTTCAAAAAAATGCTTTGGATTGCCGATCACGCGGTCATCAAAACGCGCGCCGATGGCCAGCAGCACGTCGCAGTGCTGCATCGCCATGTTGGCTTCATACGTGCCGTGCATGCCGAGCATGCCGACGAACTGGCGGTCGCTCGCGGGATAACCGCCCAGCCCCATCAGCGTGTTGGTGCACGGAAAACCCAGGCGGCGCACCAACTGCGTGAGTTCCGCCGCGGCATTGCCCAGCACCACTCCGCCGCCGGCGTAGATCATGGGCCGCTTGGCATGAAGCAGGAGTTGCAGCGCTTTCTTGATCTGACCGGCGTGCCCTTTCACCACCGGATTGTACGAACGCATGCTGACCGACTTCGGATATTCGAACTCGGCTTTCTGGCTGGGGTGAGTTATGTCCTTCGGAATATCGACCACCACCGGCCCCGGCCGGCCGCTGCCGGCGATGTAAAACGCTTTCTTGATGGTGGCCGCAAGGTCTTTCACATCCTTGACGAGAAAGTTGTGCTTCACGCATGGCCGCGTTATGCCAACGGTGTCGCATTCCTGAAAGGCGTCCTGCCCGATCGCGTGCGTAGGCACCTGGCCGGTGATAATCACCAGCGGGATCGAATCCATGTAGGCGGTCGCAATACCGGTAATTGCATTGGTCACGCCGGGACCGGACGTTACCAGTGCGACGCCGATTTTTTCGGTCGAGCGCGAATAGCCGTCGGCGGCGTGGACGGCGCCCTGCTCATGGCGGACGAGAATATGCTTGACCTTGTCCTGCTTGAACAATTCGTCGTAGAGGTGCAACACCGCGCCGCCTGGGTAGCCAAATATGTAGTCGACGCCCTCTTCCTGCAGGCATCGCACCACGATCTCGGCGCCGTTCAATTCCATAGCTAAACCTTGTCGTTTCCAAGAAAAACACAGAGCCGGGGACGATACCTTTTGCGCGCGATTTGGTCAAGCCAAATATCTGATTAAACAGCATGATACCGCCGACTCTGCGGCGCTTCGCACGCGCCAACTTGCAGTGCTCATACGATTTGTTAAGATGCCTTGAATAATTTCAGCGCGGATGCGCATTGACGTCAACGCCGAAATGACCGACCGCGTTAGTCCAGCGCGACAGTAAACGCGCACAATGCGTAGTCTCAACAACACGAGGCCCGGCGCAACCGGGTTCATCACCAAGGCGGATTCCCCTGGCTACCCGCAACGAACTATCGGACTTTCTCGCCGCTGTTGAACGCCGCGCGTTTAAGCAGGCGCTATTCGCGGCACGCGATGAGCAAGTTGCGCTCGACGCGGTGCAGGAAGCGATGATGAAGTTGTCCGAAAAGTACGCCGCGCGTCCCGCTGGAGAACTGCCGATGCTGTTCCAGCGTATATTGCAAAACACCATACGCGACCATTTCCGGCGTCAGAAAGTGCGTTCGCTGTGGACCACGCCGATCTCCTCGCTTGGCGGTGGCGAAGACAATGATGATCATGATCCGCTGGAAACTTTGGACGTACAATCGAACTCCAATCAGCAAGGCAACCCTTCAGATTTGTTAGTTCAGTCCCAAACTCTTGAAATCATTGAAAAAGCTTTGCGCAAACTGCCGGAACGTCAACGCCAGGCGTTCCTGCTGCGTTATTGGGAGGAAATGGATGTCGCAGAGTCCGCGGTCATCATGGGTTGCTCGGAAGGGAGTGTGAAGACACACTGCTCGCGGGCGACGCATGCCTTGGCTTTACTTCTGAAAGATAAAGGAATTTCGCTATGAACGAACAGGAACTGGCAGGCAAAATTATCCAGCGCCTGAACCAGGGGCTGGGCGCCATCAAACAGGGCACGTTGTATCAGTTGCAATCGGCCCGCCAGGCGGCGCTCGATCGTTACCGTGAAGCGCCGCAACCGGTGTTCGGCCTGGCGTGGGCAGGTGACGCCGCATTCCGCGTAAGCCATAGCCGCTACTTCAATGCGCGCAATCTGCTGGCGCTCGGCTTGCTGATGCTGAGCCTGATAGGCGTTACTTACTGGCAGGTTGTGATACAAGCCAATGACATTGCCGACATTGACGCCGGTCTGCTCACCGACGATCTGCCCATTAACGCGTATCTCGATAGCAATTTTGAAGCATGGTTAAAGCGCTCGTCGCAATAATTATTGGTCTGAGCCTCGTCGCCCCGGTCGTTGCCGCCGCCGCCCCCGTCCCGCCCAAAACAACCGCCCAGCCGCGGCCGGCCAAGCCCGACTGGCCGGAACTGACTGCCGCGCAACAGGCCGTGCTCGCGCCGCTCAAGGAAGACTGGCGCGAGCTCGACACGCTGCGGCGCAAGAAATGGGTCAAGATCGCGAATGCTTACCCGAAAATGAAACCGGAGCAGCAACAACGGCTGCAGACACAAATGAAGGAGTGGGCCACGCTCACCCCCGCGCAACGCGCCGTTGCACGTGAAAAATACAAAACCATCAAGAAACTGCCGCCCGATAAACGCGAGCAGGTCAAAGCGCAATGGCAGCAGTATCAGGAGTCCCTCGCCGCCAAATCAGAACCGGCGAGCGAGGAAGCGCCGGGCCCCGCCCCGCAATAGCCCCTCGCCACGAACTTAACGCTTGAACGATCAACCGGCGCCCGCCGGCCCGGTTCCCGCCGCGAGCCTGGGGCGACGCCTCGGCAGCCTGTGCTACGAAGCATTGCTGCTGGCGGCGATACTATTTGTAGCCGGGTGGATTTTTCTTGCCTTCGAACGACTGCTCCCGGCCGCGCTCGCGCGTCTGCTGTTTCAACTCTATCTGCTCGCCTTCACCGCCGCTTATTTTATTTATTGTTGGACCCGCAGCGGGCAAACGTTGCCGATGAAGACGTGGCGCATCCGCGTGGTGGCGCGCGACGGCACTGATATTTCCGTGAAACGGGCGGCGCTCCGCTATCTGTTCGCGCTCGCAAGTATCGCAATATGCGGCGGCGGCTACTGGTGGGCGCTTGTCGATCGTGACGGCCAGTTTCTGCATGACCGGCTGGCCGGCACAAGGATAATCAAGGATGAAGGATGAAATCAGGAGCGTTCGCTTTGGGTTAACGCTTCTCTCACCCTTCCGCCTTCCTCCTTCATCCTTCATCCTTACCTCCTCTCCCCCCACCACATCATCCCGACCGCCAGCCCGAAGAACATCAGCGTCGGCAGTATCGCGCTCCAGAACGGCGGCCAGTCGCGCAACAGTCCGAGGTAGGTAAACAAACGCCCGAGCATGGCAAAGCCGATGCCGAGCATGATGCCGGCGAACACCTTGCCGCCGACGCCGCCCGCGCGCTGCTGGTAATACGCGAACGGCAGCGCCAGCACCATCATCACGAGCACCGCGAACGGGTAGATCAACTTGTTCCAAAACGCAATCTCGTGGCGCGCGGTCTGCTGGTTGTTCTCGCGCAAGTGCTGCACGAACGAGTACAGTGCCCACGCCGACATTTGCTCCGGCATCACCAGCAACACGCTAAGCAAGCCGGGCTCCAGCACGGAGCGCCAATCGGCTTCGGCGACGCGGCTCACCGTCGTGTTGTTGTCCTCGAAGTTGGTCTGCACCACTTCGCGCAAACGCCACAGGTTGTTTGCCTGGTACTCGCCGCGCTGCGCAAGGCTGATTCTGCGCAGCCGGTGTTCAGTATCGAATTCATAAATTTTTACGCCGAGCAGCACCGAATCCGGCAGCACCTGCGCAACGTTGACGAAGTTGCGGTCGTCCTTGACCCACAGGCCCGAGCGAAATTCCTGCGCGATCACGCCGGTAATCGCCCGCGCGCGCAATTGCTGTGCGAACTGCTCGGCCGGCGGGGCTATGAATTCGCCGATGACAAACGTCAGCACCGAGAACAGCAAGCCGACCTGCACCAGTGTCAGGGCCATACGCGGAATCGATACACCGGAAACGCGCATGACCGTGTATTCCGAATTCGCGACGAGCTGGGCCAGTGCGAATAGAGTGCCGATGAGAGCGGCAATCGGGAACAACTCATAAACGTGGCCCGGCAGGCTTAATGCCACATACGCGATGATGAGAGGCAGCCGGTAGCCTCCCTTACCGAGCTCGCCCAGTTCGTGGATCAGGTCGAGAAACGAAAACAGCATCAACAACGCCGCGAACACGAGCAGCGTCGACGTGGTGATCTCCGCCGACAGGTAGCGTTTGATGATTTTCATTTCAGATACCGGAATACCGAAAACAACGTCAGGCGCCTGAAAAAGAGCACCAATAACAACACGACCATCGCCGCGTGCACGCCCAGCATGCCAACGGTCAGCCCCACCCGCTGTTGCGCAATCCACGCCTGCGCGATACTGATGAAATTGTTGTAAATCATGTAGACCAGTATTGCCATGACGAGATTAAGGGAACGTCCCGCGCGCGGATTGACAAAGGACAGCGGGATGGCGAGCAATGCCAGGATCAGCGCCGATAGCGGCAGGCCGATGCGCCACGCCAGCTCCCCCTGATTGAGCGGATTGGGATCCCGCAACAACGCCAGCGTCGGCAGCGATTTTGCCGACGGCGCGGACGCCTTTGCATCGCGCGTCTCGAGGCGCATCGCGTAGCGCTCGAATTCGCTCAACTTGTAATCAGTGGTGCCGGGCGTGCCTTCGTAACGCCGGCCGTTGAGCAACACCAGAAAGCGGTCGCCGTTCTCGGCCGTTTGCAGAAAACCGCGTTTGGCGACCATCACGCCGGTTTTATGATGCTGGGTTGAACTCACGAAAACGTTGGCGACCATGTTTTCGCCCTCGTTGACGTTCTCGACGAAAAACACTCGTTCATTCTGCTTCGACTCGCGGAATACCCCGGGCGTCACCTGCGACACGTCATCGCGGTTGTCCATATAACTGCGGAATTCCTCGCTCTTGGTGATCGCCCACGGCGACAACAGGAGGCTCAATAGCGCAACCAGAATCACGATCGGCACGGCAAACGACAGCACCGGCCGGATCCAGCGCGTCAGGCTTAGCCCCGCGCTGAACCAGACGATCATTTCCGAATCCCGGTAGCTGCGTGTCAGCGTCATCAGCACCGCGATGAACAGCGTCAGGGAGAGCAATACGGGCAGGTAGTTGAAAGAGGTGAAAGCGAGCAGCGCAAACACGCCGGTAAAGGTGATGGAGCCGCCGGCGGCCAGGCCGAGAAAACGCACGAGCTGGGTGGTCACCGTGATGCCGAGCAACACCACGAAAGTTGCGACCGCCGTGCCGGCGCATTCCCGCATCAGTGAATTGTGGAAAATTTTCACGCGGACGCGCTTTTGATTTTTACCCGGAGAGCGAAGATAATCAGTGAATTCTGGCAACCATCAATTTTCAGGAGAATGGCGTGGAATTTAGCATAAAAAACGGCAGCCCGGAGCGCGCCCGCGCGGATTGCATCGTCATCGGCGTATTCGAGCCGCGTAAACTCACTGCCGCCGGTCAGGCGCTCGACCGTGCGGCGCGCGGGCACTTGTCCGCCATTCTCAAACGCGGCGACATGGACGGCAAGGCCGGCACCACGCTGATGCTGCACAACGTGCCGCACATCGCCGCCGCGCGCGTGCTGTTGGTCGGCCTCGGACGCGAACGCGAGTTCGACGACGGCAAGTTCCGCAGCGCGGTCGGCAAAGCCATCGCCGCGTTGAAACAGACCGGCGTCGCGGACGCGGTGCTTTGTTTGTCCGCCAGCGTGAAAGGACGCGACGTCGCCTGGTGCGCCACGCAAGCGGCCATCGCCGCGACGGATACCGCGTACCGGTTCGAACGCATGAAAAGCAAGCGCGAGCCGGCGCGCGGCGTGCGCCACCTGACGTTGCTGGTCGCTGATCGCGACGCGCTAGACGCTGGTCAGACCGGCCTCAAAGAGGGGACCGCGATCGCGCACGGCATGAGTCTCGCCAGAGATCTTGGCAATCTGCCGGGCAACGTCTGCACGCCGGCCTATCTCGCCGATGCCGCCCGCACTCTGGCCAAACAACACAAGCTCGGCGTAGAGGTGCTTGGACGCAAGGATATGGAAAAGCTCGGCATGGGCTCGCTGCTTTCCGTTGCACGCGGCAGCGTTGAACCGCCCAAGCTGATCGTGCTCAAGTACGCAGGCGGGCCGCGCGGCCGCAAGCCCTACGCGCTCGTCGGCAAGGGCGTAACGTTCGACACCGGCGGCATCTCGTTGAAACCCGCGGCCGAGATGGATGAAATGAAGTTCGACATGTGTGGCGCGGCGAGCGTGCTCGGCACGCTGCAGGCGGTCGCCGAACTCAAGCTGCCGATCAACGTGATCGGCATTATTCCCGCCACCGAAAATATGCCGGGCGGCGCGGCGACCAAGCCCGGCGACATCGTCACCAGCATGTCGGGCCTAACGGTGGAAATCCTTAATACCGACGCCGAAGGCCGCCTCATATTGTGCGACGCCCTCACCTATGCCGAACGCTTCGAACCGCAGTCCGTGATTGATATCGCAACCCTCACCGGCGCGTGCGTGATAGCGCTCGGCCACGTTGCCAGCGGGCTCTTCGCGAACGACGAGACGCTCGCGCAGGAACTGCTCGCCGCCGGCCAGACCAGTCACGACCGAACCTGGCGCCTGCCGCTGTGGGAGGATTACCAGCAGCAACTGAAGAGCAATTTCGCCGATTTCGCCAACATCGGCGGGCGGCCCGCCGGCAGCGTGACGGCGGCGTGTTTTCTGGCGCGTTTCACCAAGAAATTCAAATGGGCGCATCTCGACATTGCCGGCGTCGCATGGAAATCCGGCGCGGCCAAGGGCGCCACCGGGCGCCCGGTGCCGCTGCTCACGCAGTATTTGATCGATCAGGCGGCGAAGCTTTAAAGGGCGGCCTTTGACTCAAATCGATTTCTACTTCCACGTCGAGAACAAGCTGCAAACGGCGTGCACGTTGAGCGCCAAGGCGTATGCGCGTGGCCTTAGGGTGCTCGCCTTCTGTCCGGACGCCGCGGCGAGTCAGAAATTCAGCCGCCTGCTGTGGACTGCGCCGGCGGTGGGTTTTATCCCGCACTGCACGCCGGAGGACCGGCTCGCCGCGGTCACGCCGGTGATCGTGGATCATGACGGATCCAACCTGCTGCACGACGAGGTGCTGATCAATCTGCGTGCTTCGTTGCCGCCGTTTTTCAGCCGTTTCCAGCGCCTGATCGAAATCGTCAGCCTCGACGAGGCGGACCGCGGCCACGCGCGCGAGCGTTTCAAGTTCTACCGCGACCGCGGCTACGCCATCCAGAATCACGACCTGAGCAAAAGCGCGCAGTAACGCAAACCCGTCAATGTCGAGTCAGGACGAAAACATCGATGGGGTGGACGACGACGTGCTGGGCCGCGCCGATGCGCTGCTAAACAAGCACCGCGCCGGCGTCAGACCGCTTGCCGACCCCGGCGCCGTACCGACGCTGACGGAAGCGGTTGCCGACGAACTCGACGCCGCTGCGATTCCGACGCTGACCGACATCGTTGCAACGCATGGGGGGGCGGCGGCAGATCCGCCCGCGGGCGCCCCATCAATGGCCACCGCCAATCCGCCGCACAGCGGCGAAATCATCTCGCGCGTGCAGGCGCAGAATCTGGAGCACGGTGTCTATCAAAAATTGCGGCAGGGTCTCGACACGCAGATAGCGGAAGTGCTGCAAAGCCGTTTCATGCCCGACGTCGCCGGCGCACTGGATCAGGCCTTGCACAAAATCAGCGACGATCTCAAGGCCAACATCGACGCCATGGTGAGGGCGTCGATCGAGGAAACGCTGAAAAATCAGTTGCAGCAATTGCGGCTCACGGATGAAACAGCGCCCGGAAAAGCGGCGGGTGCCGCGGCAGCGTCCGCTATAATGCCCGGCTTTTCCGCGCCGCCGGCCGCAAACATGGAACTCGCAAAAAGCTTCGATCCGCGCGCGATAGAAAGCCACTGGTATCCGGAGTGGGAGAATCGCGGCTACTTCGCCCAGTCGGGCGACACCTCGCAGCCCGCGTACTGCATCCAGCTGCCGCCGCCCAACGTGACGGGCACCCTGCACATGGGGCACGCGTTCCAGCAAACGCTGATGGATGCGTTGATCCGCTATCACCGCATGCGCGGCCACAACACCAATTGGGTGATCGGCACCGATCACGCCGGCATCGCGACGCAAATCGTGGTCGAACGCCAGCTCGAAGCCGAGGGCAGGACGCGCCATCCGCTGGGGGAAACAGCGGCGGCCGCGAGAGAAAACTTCGTCAGACGCGTATGGGAATGGAAACAGGAGTCCGGCTCGACGATTACGCGCCAGATGCGGCGACTCGGCGCCTCCGGCAACTGGACTTACGCGGACACCGAAGGGCAGCGCGCCGGCTATTTCACGATGGACGAAAAGATGTCGCGCGCCGTCGTCGAAGTGTTCGTGAGACTGCACGAGGAAGGCCTGATCTACCGCGGCAAGCGGCTCGTCAACTGGGACCCGGTGCTCGGCACGGCGGTGTCCGACCTTGAAGTCGACAGCGAAGAAGAAGACGGCAAAATCTGGGAGATCAGGTACCCGCTCGACGGCGCCGCCGGATCGCTGGTCGTGGCCACCACGCGGCCGGAGACCCTGCTTGGCGACGTCGCAGTCGCGGTCAATCCCGACGACTGGCGCTACCAGCATTTGATCGGCAAGCAGGTTCAGCTGCCACTGACCGGGCGCACGATACCCATCATCGCCGACAGCTACGTCGATCGCGAATTCGGCACCGGCTGCGTCAAAATTACGCCGGCGCACGACTTTAACGACTATCAAATCGGCCAGCGACACAACCTCGAGCCGATCAATATTCTGACGCTGACGGCGAAGATCAACAATAACGCGCCGGCCGCCTACTGCGGCCTCGATCGGTTCGAAGCGCGCACGCGCGTGCTTGCCGACCTTGAGGCACAAGGACTGCTGGTCTCGGCAAAGCCCTACAAGTTGAGAGTGCCGCGCTCGGGCCGCACCGGCGTTATCGTCGAGCCCATGCTCACCGACCAGTGGTACGTAAAGATGGAGGGACTCGCCAAGGCCGGTCTTGATACGGTTGCCACCGGCGAAGTCAAATTCTTCCCCGAGCACTGGACGACGACCTACAACCAATGGCTCGAAAACATCCAGGACTGGTGCATTTCGCGCCAGCTATGGTGGGGCCACCAGATTCCCGCCTGGTACGATGATAGCGGCAAACCGTACGTCGCGCGCACCGAAGCCGAGGCGCGCGCGCAGGCCGCGGCAAACGGGTATCACGGTACGTTGAAGCGCGACGACGATGTGCTCGACACCTGGTTCTCATCCGCGCTGGTGCCGTTCACCTCGCTCGGCTGGCCGGACAAAACCAGGGACCTGGAAATGTTCCTGCCGTCGTCGGTACTCGTGACCGGCTTCGACATCATTTTTTTCTGGGTTGCGCGCATGATCATGATGACGCTGCACTTCACGGGCAAGGTGCCGTTTCATCATGTCTACATCAATGCCCTCGTGCGCGACGCCGATGGACAAAAGATGTCGAAGTCCAAAGGCAATACGCTCGACCCGCTCGACCTCATCGACGGCATCTCGCTCGACGACCTGCTGGCGAAGTCGACCGTCGGCCTCATGCGCGCCGAGCATAAGGCCAAGATCGATAAATACATCCGCAAAAATTATCCCGCGGGCATCCCCGCGTTCGGCGTCGATGCGTTGCGCTTCACCTTCGCGTCGCTGGCGACGTTTGCGCGCACGCTGAACTTTGATCTGTCGCGCTGCGACGGCTACCGCAATTTTTGCAACAAGCTGTGGAATGCGACGCGTTTCGTGCTGATGAATTGCGACGGCAAGGACAACGGGCTGGATGAATCCCTGCCGCTTGAATTCTCGCCGGTCGATCAGTGGATCGTAAGCCGCCTGCAGCGCACCGAGACCGAAGTCGCCAAAGGTTTTGAAGAATACCGCTTCGACAACGCGGCGCGCGCGATTTATGAATTCGTGTGGGACGAGTACTGCGATTGGTACGTCGAATTCGCCAAGGTGC